>NZ_KB891190.1 GCF_000373365.1 Parafrankia discariae | reverse complement strand
CGCGTCAGACCCTGGACTGGGATACACCCGCCGAAAGACTCAATCACCTGCTACTCTCGCAGAGCGGTTGATGCACTGACGGGTTGAGCTCGCCCAGGCCTGATCGGACAAGCTTATGTCGTACCCAGCCTCAATCCGTCTCCAGATCGTCCAGTGGGCGACACCGGACGTTTCCGCTGGACCATCAGCACGATCCTCTGAGTGGCAGACAGGCGAATGACATGACAGGGAGAGTCATGCGTAAACGAATTATCTTTATCGGCATGGCCATCGCGTCGTTGGCTGCCTGCGGCCCGATCGACCCGGCAGAATTTTCACCCGAAGAGTCGCCGTCGTCGGCCACCACGCCGTTCCTGTCGGCAAGTCCGGGAATCGGGATCGGGGATGGCGCCCCCACGTACGTCGGCCAGTTCCGCCAGCAGTTTCCCGGGTTGGCCGAGGGAAAAACCGATAAGAAGATCCTCAGTGACGGCGAGGCTGACTGCTCTGACATGGCTGCCGCCAGAGAGCTCACCACGCCCTCGATGGCCAAGCGCTACGACCTGAGCGACTCGACAGCCGACCAGTTCACGCTCCACAACATCGCACTCTTGGCGACGTTCACCCTCTGCGGGATCCGCTGACGCTCGCTCGCGAGCGAGACCACACGAACATCGTCTGCCGCCCACCTCATCCGCACCGACCCACCCGGCGGCGGGTACTGCGTTCTCAGTAGTAGGAGGTGTCGGCAGAAGGACGACGCCCAGAAGGTCCCCGCCTAGGCATCCTTGTGAGGTACCGAGATCAGGTTGGAGATGCCGTGACTACGGACACGAACAGCAGCACAGTTGCGGTCGGGATCACCCCGGACACGATCACTGCTCCCCGATCAGGGCCTTAGGGACTGTGGTAGAAGAGCCCCTGTCCGGGCGCGGGAGAGTGGGCTCCAATCCGGTGGTGCAGCCAGCTACACCGCCTATTCGGGACTGCGCTCCATCGCTGTATTCAACAGACAGTGGCGTTGTTGACACCGTTAACGTCACGGTTTCGCTTGAGACCGGCGATCGCCCGTGACGTCTCGCTAGATTTCCCTCTAATAAAATGTGGATGCGAAGGAAAGTTCCTATGAGTACTCCCTCCAGCGTTCTGGTGGCCGGTGCCTGCGCCGCTGGACTGTCCACCGCAGAGTTCCTGCGTCGCAAGGGATACCAGGGCAGCCTGACGGTGTTGGGTGCCGAGCCGTACCTGCCCTACGACCGGCCGCCGCTCTCCAAACAAGTCCTGTCCGGTCTGTGGGAGCCCGAGCGGGTCCAGTTGCGGGCGTCGGCGGCACTGTCCGCGTTGGACGCCCAGTTTGTTCTCGGTGACGCCGCGATCGGCCTGGACACTGCGGCACGCTCGGTGCGCACCGCGTCCGGTCGTACCCTGCGCGCCGACACGATCGTGATCGCCACCGGGGTCCGCCCCCGGCGCCTTCCCTGCGACGCCGAACTGGACGGAGTCCACGTCCTACGCACGCTCGAGGACACGCTCGCACTACGCCGGGATCTCGTGACGTCCTCGCGATTGGCGGTCGTCGGGGATGGCGTGCTCCGGAACCCGTCAACCTGATCGAGGCAAGATCTTGTAGGAACTATTGAGCTGGTTGTTCTGTGGTGGTGCCTGGCTGGTTCGGGGTCTGTTCGGGT
>NZ_KB891189.1 GCF_000373365.1 Parafrankia discariae | reverse complement strand
GCGGCTGTTCGTGGACGGTGCCGACGTCGACTGGCCCGCGGTGTTCACCGGGACGGGGGCCACCCGCGTCGACCTGCCCACCTACGCCTTCCAGCGGCTGCCGCTGTGGCCGCGGCAACGGGCACTGGCCGCCGGGGACGCCGCCGGCCTCGGGCTGAGTGCCACCGGGCATCCGGTGCTCGGCGCGGCGGTCGTCCTGCCTGGTTCGGCCGCGACCGTGCTCTCCGGTTGGCTGTCGACGGCGACCCATCCGTGGCTGGCCGATCATGTGGTGTTCGGCAGCGTGGTGGTGCCGGGGACCGTCCTGCTCGACATGGTGCTGGCCGCCGGGGAGCGGGCCGGCGCGCCCGAGGTGGCCGAGCTGCTGCTGCACGCCCCGCTGGTGCTGCCCGAGGGCGGCGGGGCGCAGATCCGGGTCACGGTCGAGCCGGCCGGCGACGACGGCCAGCATCCGGTCACGGTGCACGCCCGGGCCGACGACGCCGAACCGTGGACGGTCCAGGCCTCCGGCACGCTCACTCCGGACGCCGACGCCGATGCCGACGTCCCCGACGACGATCTGCTCGGCTGGCCGCCTGCCGAAGCCGAGGAACAGGACGTCGAGGGCCTGCACGACATGCTCGCGGCGGCGGGCCTGGCCTACGGGCCGGCCTTCCGGGGCCTGCGCCGGGTGTGGCGCCGCGGTGCCGAGGTCTTCGCGGAGGTGTCCGACAGCGCGGTCGGGTCGACCGCGGGTTTCGCCATCCACCCGGCGTCGCTGGACGCCGTCCTCCACGCCGTCGGCGTCGGTGACCTGCTCGCCGACGTCGGCACCGCGCGGCTGCCGTTCGCCTTCAGCGGGGTGCGGCGCTCGGCCCCCGCCGGCGGCGCGCTGCGGGCGCGGCTGTCCCGGGGAAACGGGTCCGACCGAGTCCGGCTGCTGCTGGCGGACGGCTCCGGCCTGCCCGTGGCCCGCATCGACGGCCTGACCCTGCGGCCGACCTCCCCCGGCCGGCTTCCGACCGGCCCGGGTACGGTCGGCCGGTCGCTGCACGGCGTCGACTGGGTGGAACGGCGACTCGCCGGCCCGGCGGGCGTGGCGGGCGCGGCCGGCACGGACGGCTGGGCCCGGATCGGGCTGGGCGCGGCGCTTCCGGAGCCCGCGGACGTGCTCGTGGTGGAGTGCCACTCGGCCGGACAGGCGGCCGGCCCCGCGGCGATGACCGTGGACGCGGTCGTGGTGCGCAGCCGCACCACGACCCTGCTCACGCTGCTGCAGACCTGGCTGGCGGACCCTCGATGGGCGGACAGCAGGCTGGTTCTGACGACTGTCGGCGCGGTCGCGGCGACTCCGGCCGATCCGGTACCCGGGCTGGTGGACGCGGCCCTGTGGGGACTGGCCCGGACGGCCCAGTCCGAGAACCCCGGCCGGATCCACCTGGTCGACCTCGACCCCGCCGACCCCGCCGACCGCGCCGACCGCGAGATCGCGGACCTCGGAACATCGGCCGCTGACGGGCGGGAGATCCTGACGGCCCTGCTCGAGGCGGAGCTGCCGCAGGCCGCGTTCCGCGACGGTGCCGTGCGCGTGCCGCGCCTGGTCCGGGTGTCCGCCGCCGGAACGACGGCCCCGTCGGCAGGCGGGTCCGCGGGTGCGCCGCTGGTGGCTGGGTTCGGTGTGGGNTCGGTGGTGGTCACGGGTGGTACGGGGTCTTTGGGTGTGGTGTTGGCGCGGCATCTGGTGGCGGTGCATGGGGTGTCGGATCTGGTGTTGTTGTC
>NZ_KB891188.1 GCF_000373365.1 Parafrankia discariae | reverse complement strand
CTCGTCGCCCGGCTCGGGCCGGTGCGGCGCCTGCCGGGGCGGTGTGTACGTCCCTGCCCAGGCCAGCAGTTCGCGCACCGGGCCGGTGAGGGGGGCGGCGGTGGGGCTGAGGGCGTAGCTGACCTCGATGGGTGGGCCGGTGTCGACGTGGCGCAGGACCAGGCCGGCGGCGGTGAGCTCCCGCAGGCGGGTGGCCAGCATGGTGGTGCCGAGCTGGGTGGCGAGGGTCCGGTAGCGCACCGGGGTGTCCTCGGCGCCGAGCGTGGCGAGCAGTTCGAGGGTCCGGGTGCGGGCGAGGAGCGCGAGGCCGGCCCGCAGATCCCCTACCGGTGGCTGATCCGCTTCCGGCGCGGGTAGCGCGGGCTCGACGGTCTCCGAATCCTCCCCGACCTCCGAGCTCTCATCGGATGTCTCAGTGACCTCCGGATCGACCTGGAGACTGGTTTCCTCTCCTGGTACGGATAGCGTGGGCTGGTCTGAGCCCAGATCATCCTCGGATGTCCCAGCCACCTCAGAATTGGTTGGGAGGTCGGTTCCCTCTCCTGGTACGGACAGCGTGTGCCTGAGTGACTCCACACCCTCCTCGGATGTCGCGGGGACATCGGGATCAGCTTGGAGGTCGCTGGCCATCGTCACATCCTTCTTTGGGGGTCAGTGCGAATCCCGCACCAGCTCTGTGGAGCATCCTAGTCTCCTCTCACGATCTCATCATCGATCACGAAGCTCATGCTGGCTGGCAAGCTTGGCGGAGTTCGGTACTGGATCGTTGATCCAGATAAACAGTCGATCCTGGAGCTGGTCTGGTGGGCAAAGCTACTGGTGGGTTATGCCTCCGTTCTGTCCTGACTTCCGATAACCTTCCCTTCTCGGAAGTCAGACCGGGAGCGCAACAGGGAGGTTCGAGGTCCGTGGACGGCACACATCCAACAGTCCCTCCGGCTCCGGCCTCTGGTGTCGAGATCGACTCTATTCCTGATCAAGGTCAGGATGTGCTAGCCGATCCTGGTTCGGATCACGAACCAAGGTCGGATGGCGTTACTGACCGGGTGGTCGTGGTGCCGTTGCTTCCCGCTCCTATCACAGATCCAGATCTGACAGCGGATCCAGCGGCTGATCCGGATCTGGTGGAAGCTGGCGGAAGGGAACTTGCACTCGTCACCGCCCCACCGGCGGCGGGGGTACCAGCGCGGCTCGCCGACACGCTCGACGGTCTCGTCCGCGCCGGCAAGGCGGCCTCGACCTGGCGGGCCTATGACGCCGACTGGCGCCACTTCCGCGCCTGGTGCGACCGCGAAGGCCTGACCCCGCTGCCCGCCGCTCCCACCACCATCGCCGCCTACCTCGCCGACCACGCCGGCCCCCGCACCACCCCCGGCACCCTCGCGGTGTCCACCCTGGGCCGGCGCCTGGCCGCGATCTCGGTCGCCCACCTCGCCGCCGGCCTCGACCCGCCCCCCACCCGCGCCCCCGAGGTCACCGCCGTCTGGGACGGCATCCGCCGCACCTACACCGTCGCCCCCGCCCAGGTCACCGCCGCGCGCACCCGCGACATCCGCGCCATGATCGACACCATGGAGCTCACCGGCCCCGCCCCCCGGCTGGCCGACCTGCGCGACCGGGCGCTGCTGCTCATCGCCTACGCCGGCGCCCTGCGCCGCAGCGAACTCGTCGCCCTCGACGTCACCGACCTCCCCGAGGACGACCACGGCCTGCGCCTGCACATCCGCCGGTCGAAAACCGACCAGGAAGGCGCCGGCGCCCTGGTCGGCCTGCCCTACGGCTCCCACCTACCGACCTGCCCGGTCCGCGCCTGGCGCGCCTGGACCACCGCCGCCGACCTCACCACCGGCCCGGCGTTC
>NZ_KB891187.1 GCF_000373365.1 Parafrankia discariae | reverse complement strand
GCGTGGATCAACCAGCCACCAACGATCATCGAGACCGAGGAGGCGCTACCCACGAACCAAGCAGCCTGATGTCTCATCGGGATTGACAGGCTCCGGATCGACAAGTTCGGGCAGGTCGTCGACGTGCTGACCTGCGAGCATCGTGATCTGGCCGCGGCACGGCGGTTCTGCTACTCGTCCAGGTCTGTCGGAACGACCAGAACGGGCCGCTTCGCCCAGTCGACCACCCGATGGGAGACCGATCCGGTCAGCAGCCGCTCCAGGACGACCGCGCCGCCGTGCCGGGTGCCGATGACGATTGCGTAGGCGTCGACGCTGTCGGCCGCGGTGAGCAGGTGCGCCGCGGGATTCCCGGCCAGGACGTGCAACCGCCAGCGCACGTCGCTGCCCGCCAGTGTCCGTTCCACCAGCGTGCGGATCTCCCTGGCCTGGGCATCTTGGTCAGCCCTGAGGAACCGCTCGGACAGGTGCCGCCCGGGCACCGTGGAGACCATCGCGCGGATCTCGCCGCGGCTGAGGGTTTGGACGTGGACGACATCGAGTTCCGCGCCCAGCCGCCGCGAGAGGTCAGCCGCCCGGGCCAGGGCGGCGGGAGCCGCTTCCCGGGTGTCGACCCCGACAACGATGTGCCGCATACCCACAGGGTTTCCGCCAGCGGCCCGGTTAGTGCTGTGTCAGGCCACATTCGCCCTGGCAACGACCTGGCGTAGCTACTTGTCCTGTCTGGCTGCCAGGCGATCAAGCCGCATAATCGTTCAAAGCCCTACCTGTGAACGAAACCGGGGCACCTTTACAGTCGCTGGAGTACCGCCGGGTTGCCTTCACTCCAGATGCTGGTCAGCACGCGGTCGGTCAGCCGCCAGCCGTCAGGCGTGCGGCGCAGGCGGTCGTCGTAGCGGCCGGCCCCAAGGAAGAGTTCACCGTCGGGCAGGCCGCGACGGACGTGCTGGGCATGGTAGTAGCAAGTGTGCTCTGCCTCGTCGCCGTGGACCGTGATGACGTGATTGCCGTTGAGATGCTGGGTGGCATCAAGGTGTTCCAGGGCTGGCCTGATCCGGGCCACGATCGCCTGGGGGCCGTGTACCTGCTCCCCGGACGCTCGGTATTCCCATCGCGCATCCTCGGTGAACAACCCGCCGAGCGCTTCCCAGTCCCTGGTGTCCAGCGTCGTCGCGTAGGCGATAACCACATCAAGGATGGCTGCTCGGTCCACGAGCTCCCGCACGGTCCCCATGATCTCCGACATACAGGGAACCCTAACTTCGGCTCCCTCAGGTGAGCCGTCGGGGGTCACGTCCACGGGGGTGGTGTACAGAGAGTGACGCCGCGCGCTCCTGGTTGAAGGTTATGCGGTGAGCGCCCCGGGTGCCACACTGATCTCGGGTGTGTCGGAGTTCTTGTTCGTGGCGTCGATTTTCGCGAGGATTTCAAGGCCGAAGTAGCGGTGGGTTTCGATCCACTCGTCGTGTTGTTCGGCGAGGACGGCGCCGACGAGCCGTATGATGGCGTCACGGTCGGGGAAGATCCCGACGACGTCGGTGCGGTGGCGAATTTCCTTGTTCAGTCGTTCCGGCGGGTTGGACGACCAGATCTGCTTCCAGATTCCCCGCGGGTAGGTCGTGAACGCGAGCAGGTCCGTAGCTTGCGATCTGTAGGGCGTCCTGCGTGCCCGTGATCACGCGCTGGCGGTCATCGCGTGGCTCGTCATCCTCCTCCATGTGATCCTGCCTGCTCCGCGTCCATAGGGCGGAGTTGCCGCTATGGCGAACGGCCACGGGAGCCGGCGTCCGCGCGGATCGGCGGATCTTGCGGCAGGCATGCCGAATCAATCTCAGTGCCTGTCCTGAATCTTGGTTGTGTGGGCCGCATGTGGCCC
>NZ_KB891186.1 GCF_000373365.1 Parafrankia discariae | reverse complement strand
CCCCTTCCAACGACGGCACTTCTGGTTCCAGGCGCCGAAGGCGTGGGCCGCCCGGGACGAGGACCTGCTCGGCGCCGCCGTGGAGCGCGCCGACGACGGCGGCCTGCTGTTCACCGGCACCCTCGACCTCGACCGCCACCCCTGGCTCGCCGACCACGTCATCAGCGGCCGGCCGCTCGTGCCGGGCAGCCTGTTCGTCGACCTCGCGCTGCGCGCCGGCCTGCGCGCCGACGCTCCCGTGCTCGACGACCTGACCCTGCAGACGCCGCTGCTCCTGCCGGAGCGCGGGACGCTGAGCGTGCAGGTCTCGGTCGGCGGCGTGGACGAGCACGGCAGCCGCGCGCTGACCGTGCACTCTCGGCCGGGTGAGGAGGACCCCTGGGCCCTGCACGCCACCGGTGTCCTGCGCCAGGAGGAGATCGCGGGCGCGGACCTCCCGGCGCCGGCCGCGGAGCTCTGGCCACCGGCCGGCGCGGACCCGCTCGACGTGGCGGACGTGTACCGGCGCCTGGGTGCGCTCGGCTACGACTACGGCGCGGGCCTGCGCAACGTGACGGCGGCCTGGCAGGCCGGGGACACGTTGCTCGCCGAGGTCCGCCTCGGCGCCGGCGCGGACCTCGACGGGAACACCGGCGAAACCGGCGACGCGGCAGGCGCTGCCGGGACCGGCAGGACGGACGGGGAGCTTTTCGCGCTGCATCCGGCGCTGCTCGACGCCGCCCTGCACCTGCTGCCCCTGTACGGCGGGGCGGACGGGGTGCGGGTGCCGTTCTCCTGGACCGGAGTCCGGCTCGCCGCCGTCGGCGCGACCACGGTGCGGGTCCGGCTCACACCGGCCGAGGACGGTTCCGTCTCGGTTCTGCTCGCCGATCCCGACGGCCTGCCGGTGGCCTCGGCGCGCTCCCTGACGCTGCGCGCCGTACCCGCGGACGCGTTCGCACCCGCGACCGACGCCCTGTACACGCTGGAGTGGCACCCGGTCGCGACGGACGCCGCGACGACCGGCGCCGCCGGCACGGCCGGAGACCTTCAGGCGGAGGGCATCGAGCTACGGCGGGTCGCGGGCGGCCGGGAGGCCGTGGTCGTGGCCGGTGAGGTCCTGGCACTGGTCCAGGACGCGCTGGCGCGCGACGCGGACGCCGAGGTGGGCCCGGGCTCCCGGCTGGCCGTCGTCACCTCCGCCGCGGTCTGGACCGGCCCCGCCGACCTGGACGTCGACCCGGCCGCGGCCACCGCCTGGGGTCTGCTGCGCAGCGCGATGTCGGAGCATCCCGACCGGTTCCTGCTCCTGGACGTCGACGGCGACGCCGCGTCGGAAGCCGTCCTGCCCGTCGCGTTGGCCACCGCGCTGCGCACGGGTGAGAACCAGCTGGCACTGCGCGCCGGACGACTGTTCGCCCCCCGGCTGCAGCGGCTGCCGGCGAGCACGGCACCGACGGGCGGCGAGCCGGCGGACGAGCCGCGGCACGAACAGGGCACCACGCTGATCACCGGAGCCACCGGGGCGCTCGGCGGGTTGATCGCCGAACGACTGGTGACCCGGCACGGGGTTCGCCACCTGCTGCTGGTCAGCCGCCGCGGCCTGGACGCACCGGGCGCCGACCGCCTGCTCGCGCGACTACGGGAGCTGGGCGCGCACGCCCGCCTGGTCGCCTGCGACACGGCCGACCGGGACGCGCTGGCCGCGCTGCTCGCGACCATCCCGGCCGAGCAGCCGCTCACCGCCGTCGTGCACGCAGCCGGGGTGCTCGACGACGGCACCATCGAGACCCTCACCCCCGACCGCCTCACCACCACCCTCACCCCCAAAGCCGACGCCGCCACCCACCTCCA
>NZ_KB891185.1 GCF_000373365.1 Parafrankia discariae | reverse complement strand
CTTCCGGCCTCCGGGTCGCCCGTCGGCGGCTCCTTCATGCGCGCGAGATGGAACGTTCCCACGATTCAGGCAAAGCAACTCTGAAAAGGCTCATTGAATAGCTCCCCGCAGGCCAGACACTTGATTCGCTTCGGTGCAGCGAGCGCTCCGACCCCGACCGTGGGGATGAGTGCGGCCTTCGCCTTGAAGCTGCGCTTCGTCCGAAACGATGTTGATCTGCATTTCGGGCAGCGGACAGCCCCGTCCTCATCGAGAACGCCTCGTTTCATGTGATCCCCCCTTGAATCGGGGAGATCGTACCGTGGGTGGTGCGGTCTGCCTCCCGCCAGGAAGGCGGACCGCGTCGGCGCGTTCCGGGCTCGCGTCGGCCGTTCAGTCTCCGCGGACCAAGGTTGTGTGCACGGGACTCTCCGGCTCCTGAGGGCCCGTTGCTGGGTAGACGTGATGATCGGTGCCAGAGGTGCCAGAGTAGGCCGATGCCGATGCGACGGAAGGTGGAGGCCGTGCTCCGAGACGCCGAGCTACGCCGCGCACTGCTCGGCGACCTCGCCCCCCACCTCGACGCCGACACCCTCGTCGTCGACGAACTCGACCTGTGCGGCCTGACCCGGGTGGATGTCGCGGTCGTCAACGGCCACCTGTCCGGCTTCGAGATCAAGGGCTCCACCGACTCCCTGCGCCGGCTGCCTGGCCAGGTCGCCGTCTACTCCCAGGTCCTCGACGTCGCCGAGCTGGTCGTGGCCGAGAACCACTACACACGCGGGCTGGCCCTCCTGCCCGACTGGTGGGGCGTCCGCGTGGCCGCCGGCGGCGAGCAGGTCCACCTCGACAGTGCGCGGCCGCCGCAGCCCAACGACGCCGTGGATCCGCGCGCGCTCGTGCAGCTGCTGTGGCGGGACGAGACCCTCGCCGAGCTCGCGGCCTGGCCCGCGGCTTCCGCTCGAAGCCCCGGTTCATCCTCTGGGACCGCCTGGCCGCCGAGGTTCCCCTCGACGAGCTGAAGACCGCGGTGTGCGCCCGCCTCAAAGGGCGGACGGATTGGCGAGTTGCTCGCTGACCACCGTCAGGTGGGCGAAGAAGTTCGTACCGGCGCCGCGCCTCGGGGTCCCCGCGCACCGCGCCTGGCCGTCGCGATCCCCGAAGGCCCGGGTTGGAGACCTACCTCCAGCCTCCGCAGGAGGGGTGTTCTCCAGGACGCCGCCGTCCACACTCGGCCATCATGGATGACCATGGCGAAGCGACGACCGGCTCCCCCTCCGGACGAGGATGCCTTCGGAAAACCGACCATCAACTCCCGGCTCTATCTCAAGTGGGCTGAGGAGGCTCTCGCCGAGGTGGACCTGAGCGCTCTCAGCAACGCTGAGCTGATCGCCTACGCGCAGGCCACGGCGTCGATCGCGGCGGCGGCATCTCTCCTGCGCATCGACGACGGCTTCCCGGACGTCCACACCGCGGCGGACTCGGTGTTCCGGCACCTGGGCTGACGCCGTCGCCAGCGAGCCTTACTGTCTGTTTCCGGACGACTCTTAACCGTGAGACGATCCGCCGTCTCACGGCCGTGAGAGAGCATCCCAGGCCTCGATGGCCGCTTGGAGTCGTCGCACGACGTCGGTGTCGAGGCCTCGACGTCGGGCGGTGTAACGGAGGTACTCTTCAGCTCCTTGCCGCAGCCCGGCCTCGGGGTAGGCGAGAACGATAGAGATCTGCGTCCCAAACTCTTCAACGTGATTCCATGAGTCGAAATCAGGACGCCCCCCTGGCACGGGGATATGCCCCTCCACGTAGTCGTGCCTGTCGTCCCGACACCTCCAGTAGTTTTTGCGGAGGACGCAGGCGTGACAGGCTATGACACAATACCGCTTGATTAGCCTGTCGAGAGGATCGTCCAGCCTGACACGCCAACGGATGCTCCCTTATCGATAAACCTCTGGACTCGGCATGCGGGA
>NZ_KB891184.1 GCF_000373365.1 Parafrankia discariae | reverse complement strand
GGGAAATAGTGATCAAAAAGTTTCCGGCTGTTGGCGTGTCGCACTCGGACCGAAATGGCCTGCTGAGCTAGGAAAAGCTAAACTTAGCGGTATTGATCGGCTGGGCCATGGACGACAACTACAAGACCGGGCTCATCGATACCGACATCACCATGGCCGCCCGTAACCACCAAATCGCCGACGGAGCTATTTTTCATGCGGACCGCGGAAGTAACTACACATCTGCCCAGTTCGCTGCTACCTTGAAGAAACTCGGGATTCGCCAGTCCGTCGGCCGGACCGGTATCTGCTACGACAACGCAATGGCCGAGTCGTTCTTCGCGACTCTCAAGAACGAACGTGTCCACCGCACGGTCTACCCGACCCGCGAACACGCCCGCCGCGACATCGCCCGGTACATAGAAATCCGTTACAATACGACACGCCGCCACTCGGGACTCGACTACCGCACCCCACAACAGGTCTACGACGAGTACCTGAAAAAGCAGTCCGCAGCGTAAATAAGCTCAATAAAGCCTGTCCGGAATTAACGAGGCACACCAGTCACCAGCGTGACCCTCGACCTGTTCGGAGCCGAAGGCGGCAGCGCGGCCGGGTTCGTGGCCCCCAACCCGTCGAACGACGGCGCCCCCGGCGGACTCGGCGGCGAGACCCGCGGAACACTTGCCGTGCGCCCGGGACAGGTCCTCCAAATCACCGTGGGCGCCGCCGGGATCCCCGGGACGTCCCGGCATGGTGAGTTCGCCCGGCCCGGCGGCTTCGGCCACGAGTCCGGCGGCGGCGGCGCGCACGGTGGGGGCGGATCCGGTGGTGGCGCCTCGGACGTGCGGGTCGACACCTTCGGCCCGTCCGACCGGATCATGGTCGCGGGCGGCGGTGGCGGGGCCGGCAACGGCGGGCCCCTGCTGCACGGCGGGAACGGCGGCGGTCCCGCCGGGGATGCCGGCGGCCAGGGCGGGGGGCCCGCCGGATCCGGGGTCGCCGGCAGCGGCGGGACGCAGAGCGCACCCGGGGTCGGTAGCCCGAACTCCACCCGGGGCGGTCCCGGGGCCCCGGGAACCGAGATAGATCCCAACACCGGTCAGCCCAATCCGGGGAGCGGAGGCCCCGGGGGCAACGGCGGTGGCGGCGGCAACGGCGGCGGCGGTGGGGGCGGGGGCTACTTCGGCGGTGCCGGTGGCTCCGGCGGCGGAGACCCGGGCGACTTCTACGGCGCCGGCGGTGGCGGCGGAAGCGGCTTCGTGGCGCCGGCGCTGACCGACGCAGCTCTCGTCCCGGGCGTCAACCACGGTAACGGCCACGCGACCGTCTCGTTCCGGTACGCGGCCCCGGTCTCACTCACCTCCAACACCTCCACACCGTTGTACGGGCACGCCGTCACCCTCACCGCCACCGTCGGCTCCGCGAACCCGATCGCGCCGACCGGGACGGTCACGTTCCTGGACGGAGCGACCCCGTTGGGAACCGCGCCGCTGAACGGGGGACAAGCCGGCATCAGCATCGGCGGGCTCCAACCCGGAACCCATGCGATCACCGCCAGCTACAGCGGAGACCCGGCCAACATCCCGACCATCACGACAGGGCCCACCAGCATCACCGTCACGTTCAGCCAACCGTGCATCACGACGTCGCGTAGTGGCCCCCTGACGGTCGCCGCCGACCAGTCGCTCTGCATAGGCCCCGGCGGTAGGCAGAACGGGCCGGTGACCGTGCGCTCCGGCGGAGCCCTCGCCCTGACGGGCGCCGAGGTCACCGGCCCGGTAACCGCCGACGGTGCCCTCGCCGTCACCGCCTGCCAGTCGACGATCAACGGTCCCCTGACGGTCAGGAACAGCAGCGGTTACGTGCTCATCGGCGCGGATCCCGGTGATGCGACGGAGCAATGGTTGAGACCTGTGGATCGGTTGGGGAGGGCGTACCTTCCCGGTGATCGAGGTTTGGGTCTCAGTCAGGCCGACGTTGGCGCGTCG
>NZ_KB891183.1 GCF_000373365.1 Parafrankia discariae | reverse complement strand
GGCGAACCCGCCCTCCCAGCCTGGCCCGCCACACCAGGAAGATCAGGAATGGGCCACATGCGGCCCACACAACCAAGATTCAGGACAGGCACTGACAGGAGGTGTGGAACCTGGCGACGCGGCAGTTTGATTTCTCGCGCACGCCCCGCGGCTCTAGAAGTCCACTCCGTCGCCGTTCGCCGACCGGGTCGAGTAGTATGATGCATAGGGGTAGCTTGGATAAATCCCCGCTCGGCTGAAGCCGGCCGCCGCACTGGCTCGGGATCGGGCTCTGCGTCGGACTCTCTTCTCAACCCGCGGAACGGCCACCAGCGGCGCAGACCTGGATGCTCCTGCCGCCGACCGATCGGCCTGAGGCCGTCGATACTCGACGCGGTGTCTTTGTACACCGAAACGGTGAAATCGATGCCTGTCCCTTTCGGCGCACCAGAAAATCGTCGACGGACGTCCGACATCGGCAGTACGCCGCGCGATCTTCGTACAGGCCGTCATCGTTAAACAAGTAGGAAGTTCTCCGACCGGGTGCCGATCGGTCCCGGCTAGATCGTGCTGCGCCGCCTCGAAACCGACATAGAGACGGCCCGACGCACGTTCACCGATACGAGATGGGGATACATGCGCTATACCGCGGCTCCGCGGCTCCGCTCGGCGCGCCATCGGCCGTTACGACGGTTCTCCCTCACGCTTTTAGCAGCGACGTCCGCCCTGCTCGTGTCGGTCGCCGCCTGTGGGTCCGACGACGCCGAGACGCCTGCCGCCGGAGGTACGACTACCGACGCGAATGTGCTCGGCTCGGTGGACGAGGCGGCGGGGGATCCAGTGAAGATCGGGATCATCTCCGATGGCAGATCGGCTACGGTTGACAATTCGGCGCAGTTCGATGTGGCCGAGGCTACGGCCAAATGGCTGAACGAACGCAAAGGCGGCATCGGCGGCAGGCCGATCAAGCTGGTGACATGCGAGACGCTGAACGATCCGGCCAAAGGTACGGATTGCGGTAACCAGATGATCGAGAACGAAGTGGTGGCCGTGGCGGTCGCCGAGTCGGGAGTCGTCGAGAGCGTGGCGCAGCCATTGGCTGACGCGAACGTCCCGGCGATGTTCTTCGGCTCTGGAAACCAGACGTTGCTGAGCGATCCCGAATCGACCTACCTCCTAGGTGATCCGACCTTCGCGACACTCTCGATGCCTATCAGCGTTGCGAAGGACAAGGGCGTCGAGAAGGTCACAGAGGTCGTCATCGATGTACCTGCCGCCTTGGATCAACAGCGGATCGCACCTGCACGGTACGAGGACGCGGGTCTTGACTACGAGGTCGTCCCGGTCGCGCCGGGCACGGCTGACATGACGCCACAGATGCAGAACGTCGTGGACGGTGATCCTGGTGTCGTGTTCGTCGTGGGCAACGACTCGTTCTGTATCAGCGCGTTCAACGGGCTGCGAGCAGTCGGCTACGACGGCACGATCACGGCCATCTCCCAGTGCATCACCCCCGCGACCCGTGAAGCCGTGCCGGCCGATGAACTCAGTGGGATGGTTGTCTCGGCCATCACGCCGGGTGGCGGGACCGATCCATCGAGCGTCCTGTACGGCACAGTCATGGACGCTTATGGAGATGACATCGACCTCGAGGACACGAGCCCCAGGACCATGTTCATCTCCCTTTCCGGCCTTCAGGCAGCGCTCGCGGGTATATCCGGCGAAATCACCCAGGAAACTGTAAATGCCACCATCAAGGCGATGCCGGAGATCGAACTTCCCGGAGCCGCGGGGCTGAGGTTCCGATGCAACGGCAAGGCTAGTCCGGACTACCCGGCGGTCTGCGTCCGCGGTGGCTTGTCGACGACGCTGAACGACGAGGGTAAGATCCAGGAATTCAGGGTCATCGGATACTCGCCGATCGAGGATTGATCTACGGGTTGGTCTACGGGTTGGTCTGCCCTGCCGGCGAGATTCTTCGCCGGCAGGGCAGACCATGTGCTGGTTTCAGGATCTCTTAGTGCCTGTCCTGAATCTTGATGTTGTTTAGCTCTCGGTTGTCTTTCGGGGGGTCCAGCGTGGGACGGGAGCGTGGCGGGCGAGGCGGCGGGCCA
>NZ_KB891182.1 GCF_000373365.1 Parafrankia discariae | reverse complement strand
CCCGCACCCTCAGCCACCCGCACCCCAAACAACCCACCAAAAGACACCGGCTCCACCGAACAACCAGCCACACCCCAAACACCCAACACCCGACGGCGGTCGAGGCCGCCGAGAACGTCGAGGGAACCGACCCGGGAATCGGGACGGGTGGCGATCTCCCACAGGATCCGCAGCAACCAGCCGCCGATTCCGCGGACCTGTTCCCGCTCCAGCACGTCGTCGCGGAACCGCAGGGTGAAGGACGCGTCCACGCCGGGCTGGAAGGCGAGGACCAGCGGATAGTGCGTGGCGTCGCCGCCACCCACGTCCTCGACCGCGATCGAGGTGACCGGGGCCGCGTCCTCGTCATAGGGGTAGTTCTCGAAGACGGCGAGCGTGTCGAACAGTTCGCCGTGCCCGGCGAGCCGCTGGATCTCGGCCAAGCCGAGATGGTGGTGGTCCAGCAGCTCGGCCTGGTCCGCCTGGATCCGGCGCAGCAGCGCGCCGAGGCGCTCCGCGGGGTCGAGCCGCACGCGCACCGGGACGGTGTTGATGAACAGGCCGATCATGGATTCGACGCCGGGGAGGTCCGCCGGACGGCCTGAGACCGTCGCGCCGAAGACGACGTCGTCCCGTCCGGTCAGCACGTTGAGCGCCAGCGCCCAGGCCGCCTGGACCACCGTGTTCATCGTCAGTCCGGCGGAGCGGGTGTAGCGGAGCAGTTCGCCGCCCAGCTCGGTGGGGAGATCCACGTCGAGTCGCTCGGGCACCCGCGGCGCGCGGTCCGGGTCGGGCTCGGCCACCAGTGTCGGGGCGTCCAGGCCGGCGAGGGACGTCCGCCAGGCCTGGCGGGCCTCGGCGGGGTCCTGCCCGGCCAGCCAGGCCAGGTAGTTCCGGAACGGCACCGGCTCCGGCAGGGCGGTGGCGTCGCCGCCCGTGGCGTGGAGGCGCATCAGCTCGTCGATCAGGAGCGGCATCGACCAGCCGTCGAGCAGGATGTGATGGTGGGTGATCAGGAGTCGGTGCCGCCGCGCCCCGAAGCGCACGAGGGTCATCCGCAGCAGGGGCGGGCGCCCCAGGTCGAACCGCCGGGCCTGTTCGGTGGCGACGAGGCGCTCCCACTCGGCTTCCCGCCGGTCGGCTTCGACCACGCCGAGGTCGACTACCCGCCAGGGCAGGGCCACCCTGGTCGGCACGGCGGCGACGGCCCGGCCACCGCCGGTCTGGCGGAAGGCCGCCCGCAGGTTGGGATGCCGGTCGAGCAGGCCCTGACCCGCGGCGCGCAGCGCGGCCGGGTCGAGCTCCCCGGTCAGTTCCAGGCCGAGCCAGACCGAGTACACGTCCGGGCCGTCGGTGTCGACCAGCGCGTGGAAGAGGAGGCCCTCCTGCAGCGGCGTGAGCGGGAGAACCTCACGCAGTCCGCTCTGCCGGCTCACAGGTCCTCCCCGAAGGCGTCGCCCAGGTCTTCCGGATCACCGAGGTCTTCCAGGTCGCCGAGGTCGGCGAATTCGTGCTCGAGTTCGGCGAGATCGTCCGCGCCGAGCTGGACCAGGTCCAGGCGCGGGTCGACGGCCGGTGGCGCCGACGGGGTCGGCGGGGCCGGCAGCTCCGACAGGACCGACGGTTCGGCCAGGGCCGTCAGGGCGGCGAACCAGTGCCGCGCCAGGTCCTCGACCTCCGCGCGGCTGAAGGATCGGGCGGCCCACGTCCAGGTCGCCCGCAGGGTCGGACCGTCGTAGGTGGCGGCGTTCACCTCCAGGACGTGCGCGAGCGGCATGTCCGGATCGGCGGTCCGTTCGACGGCCGACTCCTCGGGCGCGGTCGTCCACGGTGGCGGCGTGGGGATGTCGGGCGCCGGCATCCGACCGAGATAGTTGAAGCCGATCTGCGCGCCGGGCGTGGCCGCCAGGTCCCGGCCGGTGGTCGGGTTGAGGTGGCGCAGCAGGCCATAGCCGAGGCCCTCGCCAGGCACCGCGCGGAGCTGGTCGACGATCCGGCGCAGCGCCCCGGCCGGCGTCGGGTCCGTCCCGGGGTCGAGGCGGACGGGGAAGACGCTGGTGAACCAGCCGACGGTCCGGGAGAGGTCGACCCGCTCGTGGTCGGGGAACAGATGCTCGTGCCGGCCG
>NZ_KB891181.1 GCF_000373365.1 Parafrankia discariae | reverse complement strand
CGCGGAAACGATCTACCTCTACGCCGACAAGGGCTACGTCGGCGGCGAGAGCGATCTGCTCCTCGTGCCCCGTAAGAAGCCCGCGAACGGCGAACTTTCCGACGGCCTCAAGGAGAGCAACCGCGTCCTCGCGGCCACCCGCGCACCCGGCGAACGCGGCTTCGCGGTCCTGAAGAACTGGCGCGTGCTCAGCCGTTTCCGCGGCTGCCCACGCCGGGTCGGCGAGTTCACCCAGGCCGTCTTCGTCCTGGAACAGGAGGGAATCTAGAAAAACAAACTTTGAAAATGCTCATCATGTGGTCAAGGTCCGTGATGATATTCTCGGCGCGATTACAGACAATCACGGTTTTCTGGTCGGGCCATGTCATGTCAAGCCGGGAAAGAAGCTCTGCTACCTCCCGCATCGCCATAAGCGCAATTCTCAGCTGACTCTCAATGATCTTCTCACCAACCGTCCGACGATCGACGGACGGTTGGTCACCGTGGTCCGATCCGTTCATGCCTGCCGCTTCGCTCACAGGTGGTCAAGCCCCCTTGTAGTAGATGGCGGTTTGCGGCACCCGGAGCCCAGGGGGCCCCGGACAGCGACGCTGTCCGGTCACCGGACTCCGGGCGCCTACTAGACGATCCTGATGAACAGGTCAGACAAGGGGAACCGCTGAGAGAGCGTAGGATGCTGTCACGGAGCGTGATAGGTGGTACGTAGCGTCCTAGGGAGGTCACCCATGCGGGAGATCCGAGCGTTGGGTGACCGTGTCGCCCAGATCCGAATCCGACGATCAATGACTCAGGTCGAGCTCGCGGAACGGGCTGGAGTGTCGGTTGATCTGGTTACCAAGCTGGAGCAAGGGCAGCGTGATGGCATCCGCATCACGACGTTGCATAGCCTGGCTAGGGCATTGGACGTACCTACAGCGACGTTCTTTGAGGTAGAGGAAGAGGCAGCGATGAGCGACAGCGAGTCTCTGATGCCGCTTCGGCGGCTGTTGGTACCGGGGCCCTCGGGTAGTCGGGCAGACGAGCCTGAGCTCGCGCTAGGGCCTCTACGGCAACGGCTGGCGATCCTGACTCAGGATTACCATCACGCACGCTACTCGCAGGCGGTCCGGACATCACCGGCACTGATCGAGGACCTTACTACGGCGACCAGCCTACATCAGGGGCAGGATCGCGAAGACGCATTCCGCCTATTGGCACACGCCTATATCATCGCTGCTAGCGTGCTAATACAGTTGGGTGGCGAAGACCTGGCTTGCGAGGCGGTTCGGCGCAGCATGGAATCGGCCGAATCCGCCGAAGATCAGATATTGCGGGCCAGCGGAGTGGCTTATTATCGTTGGGCCTTCATCCGTCAAGGTCGATTCGAAGACGCGGAAAGAGTCTCGGTCGAAACCGCCTCCCAAATCGAACCGTCTATCGTAAACTCCACGCCCGCACATCTGGGTGTATGGGGACGCCTGATGATAGGGGCTAGTGCGGCGGCAGCGCGGAATAACCGTCCGGAGACTGCTACCGAACTTCTCTCCTATGCTCGTTCCTCTGCGGCTAGAATCATTGACGGAAAGATGGACTACGCCAAATACTGGGCTACCTTCGGGCCTTCCGACGTCAATGCGATGGAAGTCGAGAACGCGATGACTCAGGGAGACGCCCCCCGAGCGTTGAGCCTGGCACGATCCGTCTACAAAGCCGAGAACATGCCAATGAGCAGTTGGACTCGCCATCTCTTGGCAGTAGCAGAAGCGCAGACAGCGGTAAGGGAATACTCTAGCGCTATCCGGACCATACAAGATATCCGCTCAATGACTCCCGAATGGCTCAAAGAACAGAATCTTGCGGGAAAGGTTCTTCGGGATCTTCTAGATGTCACCAGTGTACGCCGCGCCCGCAAGGCGGGCCTTACCGAGCTGGCCTCATTTGTCGGGATACAGCCCTGAGAGAATCACCTTCCTAATGGCTGGGATCGTGGAATGCGGATCTTCTTTAGATCCTCTCCAACTCGGCACAGCCAGCGACGGTCGTACGCTGGCTGTGCCGAGTTCAATCTTGATCATGGATAGTATTATTTTTGCGTCCATGGGCGGCGGGCGGCCCGCGTGTTTCGCGGATTTCTATTCATGTGGCGTTCCCGTGCGAGTCGGTAGAATTCGAGCGGCGGGGGCGGGAGTTGGTGCGGAGGTTTGAAGTACGGGTGGTTTACTGCCCGTGTCGATCCTTCGCTGTTTGATATCCGGTAGTCGAGTTCTAGCGCGAGTGTGAGAAGTAGTTTCTTCTCCGTGCGTCTGCGCATGTTCTCTCCGGAACGTCCGTAGACCGCACCGGCTTTTTCTCTGCGTTCCGTCTGGTTGAGAGCCACTTTGTGACTTCGGGGTATCGGGTCGAGGTTGTACAGCGCTCTGAGCGCGTCGGACCGTGGCCTGCCGATGGCGTTCACAGCGGCGATGAGTGCCCGCTGTGCGATCCGTGCGCGCCGGAACAGGTCTTCAGGCTCTCCGGGGGCTAGCCGGTCGATGAGGGCCGGTGCGCCGTGGATGAGATCGTCCGGCGTCTGCGCTCCTGTCGCCATCAGCTCATCGAGCAGGACCACGAGTCCGCTGGGGTCGTTCCTATTCTCACTCTTCGACATCGGTGCGTTGTGGGCGCTCCGGAGTGGGTCAGGGCAGGTCCCCACCGTCGGGCGCTCCCTCCTTCTCACTCACTGTCACCATCTGCCCGACGATCGCCACCGTTAGCAATCGTCTAACTACTAACAATGAGTCTGCCTACTGAGCGTTGATCACGCCTACCTTTACGCAGTCCGTTGTTCAGTAGTAGTTCGCACTCTGTTGATCGGCGCCCACTCTGCGCCCAGTGCGCGCCCACTTTGCGCCCGGTCAGCGCCCGAGGAAACGCGCGGTGAGCGGCGCCCAGTTTCCGCCCGGTGCCCGCCTGATAGGCGCCCGGTGCCGGCACTTTCCGCCTACTAACCGCGCGGAAAGCGCCCAGACAGGCCGTTCTTTTCGGGGCAGGATTGTTCTTGTGCAGCCGGGGTGCGCAACCCGGAAAGGCACAGATTCCCCTTCTCTCTATTCCTGCCCGTGGCCTGTTTGGAGTTCTGCTGTGCTCGTTTTCCTGCTGCTGCTCGTGCTTCTCGTGCCCCTGTTGAAGTGGGCCGGTCGGTTCTTCTTCGCGGTCGGAGCTCTGCTGCTGTTCCTGACGGCGGTGGACTTCCTCGCGGAGCACGGTGGCGGATTCGGCGTGGCCGTCATGGTGATCATCGCGGTGATCATGCTGTTCCGCCGTGCCGGCCGACGCTGACAGCCTTTGAATACCTCTTCTTCCTCGTCCTTTCCTGCCCGCGTTAGGGGTGTCATTTCCTATGTCCAGTCCTGACCCGTCGTTCGGTTCGCTGACCCTGTCCGACCTGGCCAACCGCGCTGACATCGCGTACAACGAGCACCTTGCCACCTACACGGCGTCCACGGTTCTGTACCGGATTCACATCGAGGTTTCCGCGGAGGCCGAAACCGCATTGGATCTCGAATTCCTGGACGTGCTCGACACCGTTCAGGAGCGTGTGGAGAAGTTCCGGGAGAGCACCCGCGCGCACTGGCGGAACACCTACACGGTCTGGGCAAACGCGGCTGGTGTCGAGATTCCGCCGGACTCCTTCGGTTCCGTCGAGTGAGTACCTCTCCTCTTTATCCACCGAATCCGCTCTCTGGCATCACGGAGACCAGCCCCATGGATTTTTCCGCCGTCATTCTCATTCTTGCACTTCTCGGCGTGGCGGTTCTCGCCCCTCGCCTTCGGGTGAGTCGCCTCGTTCCGATCACGTGCATTCTCCTCGGTTTCTTCCTCGGCAGGTTCGGTATCGGCATCGTCGCGCACGGGGTGTGGGACTTCGTCGAATCGGTACTCACGTTCCTGCCGGTCCGTGTGGAGAAGCAGGCATGACGACCATTCTGCTGTGGGTCCTCATGGCCGACGCGATTCTCGCGAACCTGTGCGCGCTGTTTCTCGCAGGTGGACAGATCGTGCAGGAAATCGTCAACGGACGTGACGAACACGCCACCGAACGCGCCACCGTGCACCACGACCACACCCGCTACCGCTGACCATTCTTTTTCCGGGGGTGCCGGCACTGCCGGCACCCCCGGCCCCTTCGCACCCTGGAGGTGGTTTCCATGGCAGAGAATCCTTCGCCATCCGACCCGGTGCCTGGTTGGATTCCTGACATTGCCGCCGCACGTGCTGAGTTCCCGGCGGTGCCCAACGCCGAGAGCTACGCGGTCGAACTCGACACCGACACACCGATGTCCGGCACGGTGGTGGATCTTCCCACCCCCGTCACGGGTCAGCGGGAGGGCGAACGTCGGGCGATCGTGCCGGACAGCCTGCGGTGGGCGCAGCTTCCGGCGACCGTGCGCCACGCTGGCGGCTTCTGGGCACATGTCGCGCTGTTCCACACCGTCCGGGCTCCCTGGTACGTCCTGGTAGCGCTGAGGGCCGCTCTCGTGGGTGCCGGACGGCTCCTGTCCCACCACATCCGATGGATCATGGTGGAGGAAGCGTCAGGACTGCGGCAGGCTGCCGCCGGCGGTGATGCTTCCACGTGGCTTTCCCTGCATCGCACGGTGCATTCCGCGCGGAAGCGGCGCGTCCTCGTGGCCCTGGGCGAGATAGCCGCCATCGGGTGCGTGATGACCATGATGCCGCCGCTGTGGCATTCCCTGCCGACACTGGGCAGGGTCGTTCTGGTAATAGGAATCCTCGCTCCGCTCATCGTAGCCGGACGGCCCCGACACGGCAGGCTTATCCCTCCTGCCGTGGTGACACCACGATTCCGACGTCTGACAGCGGACATCGTGCTCCGCGCCTACTACGCGGCGAAGCTCGGCGATCCCGAAAAGCCTGGCCAGCAAATTACCTTCGGTAGCGCAATGGCGCGTGACGGAGACGGTAGCCGGGTGCTCGTGGACCTGCCCTACGGAAGGGGATTCGGCGACGCCACGAAAAGCCATGCGGCGATTGCGTCTGGCCTTGACGTCGCCACGAGTCAGGTATTTCTGTCACCGGATCGGAGTTCTACCCGGCGGCATGTCCTGTGGGTGGCAGACCGTGACCCGCTGGCGATTCCAGCCGGCCGCACGCCTCTCCTGAAGCTGCAGGAGACGGACATTTGGAAACCGGCTCCGATGGGGTTGGACGAACGCGGCGGGAACGTGTTCCTTGACCTCATGTGGAACAGTATCCTCGTGGGCGCCCAACCCCGGAAAGGAAAATCGTTCACGCTTCGCCATCTCGGGTTGTACGCGGCAGCCGATCCCTATGTGAAGCTCTCCGTTTTCGACGCTTCCGGTCGCCCTGACTGGAGAGGTTTCACAGCGGTTGCCGACCGGTGTTCCTTCGGAATGGCGATGACCCGTGACGGTGACCCGATCGATCTCCTTGTGGAGACCCTTCGGGAGATCAAAAGGGATGTTGAGGATCGGTATCTTCGACTGTCGGAGATGCCTCCGTCGATGGTGCCGGAAGGCAAGCTCACCCGGACCATTGCCCGTGACCCGTCCTACGGCATGCCGGTGCGAATCCTTATTCTGGATGAGTTCCAGTTGTACTTTTCGACCGGGAACACCGACACCGACCGGGAGATAGCTGATCTTCTCGTCTATCTTATCCGGGTGGCCCCGGCCGCCGGTGTGATCATCGGTAGTGCGACGCAGAGACCATCCGGGATCGGTTCCGGTGGAGAAGTCTCCCGACGTTTCACGGACTACCGAGACAATCATATCCTCCGCTTTGCACTGAAAACCGGAAGCTACGTCGTGTCCGATCTCGTGCTAGGCAGTGGAGCCTACTCGGAAGGTCTCGATTCGAGCACCCTTGACCCCGAATACAAAGGGGTGGGAATCCTGCGTGGCGCGATGGACCACAGCCCGACCGTGCGTACTTACCTGGCCGATGCGGAGGACTCCGCGAAAATCCTGACGGCAGCCCGGGAACGCCGCGCGAAACTCGGCACCCTCACCGGTCAGGCTGCCGGCATCCCCTTCTCTACGACGATCCCCACCCGCAACGTTCTAGAAGACGTCGCGGCGATCTTCGGTGAGGATTCCGGGCTGCACTGGCCGGAAATCTCAGAAAGGCTCGCACGGCGCTTTCCCGAACACTACGCGGACGTGAACGCCGAAGTGATCAGTGTGCAGTGCCGCGCACTCGGCGTGCCGAGCGTGAACGTCAAGCGCGCCGGAACGGTCCTGAAGGGCGCACGGGCCGATGCCGTCCGCAGCGCGTTCCAGCGGGCCCCGGGGGTGCGCTCCAGGTAGCGCAGGGTGCCGCTACCGGTAGCGGCACCGTGTACCCGCCCGATCTCCCACCCGACCCCCGGACCTGCACTGACAGTGCGGGTAGCGGTAGCGGCCAGCACCCTCCACAGGCCCGAAACGGGCCCTCAGAGCCCCGTACGGGCCTGCCAGACCGCTACCGCCACCCCGGGGGCACCCGACATCAGAGAGGCTCTCAGGTGGCCACCCCAGACGCGCCACGACCGGCGGACGACCCCACCAACCCGACCGACACCGACGACGAACACGCGGCTGTACGGCGATGGATCACCGAACACGTGGGGAAGGCACCGCCACCATCCCCACCGATGATCGCCATCATTGTTCCCGTGGAGGCTCCCCGCCACGACAGAGTCGCCCTTGGCCGCTGAAGAACAGGCACCCGACCCCACCCCGGGGGAAGATGTCCCGAACATTCTTAGCGACCCTGGCAGCATCCCAGACGGTGAGAACGTCGTGATTCTCTCGGCGCAGGATTTCAGGCTCCCTGACGTACTGCGACACGTGGAGGCTGGAAGGGTCGTGATCGTCCTTCCAGCCCTCCCACGAACCACCTAGCGGCGTAGCGGCGCGGACGGGCGGTAGAACCTCAGTTCCGCGTGCCGCCTTCCCGGCGGAAACAGAATCCGTTACCAAGGTCTACGATCCCGTCCGCGCCCGTCGCGCCCGCGAACCCTGTGCCAATCTTGATTCCCCACTGTCCGTCATGCTCGGAAAGCTCCAGACCCCACGAGGCCATGATCGCGCGGATCATGCCCCGCTTTTCGTCGGTGCCGCCGGTCGTCCACAGGTGGCTGACTGTCTGCCCGGTTTCCGCGTAGTCGTACACGTCAGAGACAAGGTCGAACTTTTCGATGGACACCCGCAGAGCCTTGCGGGTGTCCACCAAAGCATCGAGATCATCATCGTCTTCCGTGACAGAAAGACGGCTTTTGATCTTGGCGAGTTCCGCCCGCATCTCGTCCAGCTTGTGAGCGTTTCCCGCCACACGCTGGAAGGCGAGAATAGGTGTCATGTCGCTGGAAAACATCGAATCAATCACGCCGATGATCGGGCTGGCGTCGCAACCCTTGAAAATACCGCACGCCTTGCGCTGCTTGGCATGGCCACCACAGCGCAGCTTAGGAGTACGCGGATTCCCGGCGGGAGTGTTACTGGCATTGAAATGCAGCTTCGCACCGCACGACGGGCATTTAAGAACACCACTGATCCAGTTGGCTGCCTGCGCCACAGGACGTCCACCTTTGTTCCCCCGGGCGTCCGTCAAGTTCGCGGCAATCACCTTGTTCGCACGCCACCACAGAGGCGAATCAACCACAGGGGCAACCTCGTGCATCCACGTTTCGGCCACACCCTCATACGTGTACCGACACTCCTCAACCCCGGTGTGGTTTGCTGTGAATCGAACAAGGTTCTTGATTGATCCCGGATACAGATCGTAGATCCGACCAATGGATTGCAGAGATTCACGGTTGGCGACACGCTCGTAAATGTCCCTGACGGATTCCGGGTCTGCGCAGTACGCCTGCTTTGCGTAGCGTTCCCCTTTGGTCATCCAGAACGACGGAAGTGCACCGTGGTGCGCACCGTTCGCGATAATCATCGAAATTCCGCGATACGTGGTCGCCTTGACCGTCTTGGACTTCTCGGCATTCGCGTGCTGAGCAACGAGAGTGACGATACGACCGGCGAAATCAGTCTTGCCGAACTGAGGTTCGGCAATCGAGATGATGTCGCCACCCGCAGACCTAATACCGAGCAAGATCTCTGCTTGCGCATCCAAATCGTCACGACGGTCAAGCCGCGACGACTCGGTAACCATAAGAGTCGTGTAATCCCGACGCTGAATATCGGCGATCGCCTCACGCAAGGCCGGTTCCTGCGCTCCGTGGCTAGCCGAGTACCCGTGAAGCGTGAACCACTTGACGATCATGATCCCGCGCTGAGCAGCCTCCTCAGTAAGGATCTTGACCTGCGACGTCTCGTCTTGGCTACCCGTGGAAACCCGAACAAATCCGGCGCCTAGCTCGCCCACTGTCCCACCCTCGCTGCCAGTGCTGATCACGACCTACACCGTGCACACTACCCGGCATCCTACGGTCGTTGTCGGCGTAGACCACCCGGGCTTCCGGGGCGATCCCCTGGGCGACCTCGTGCAAGTTCGGGCTGGTCGGGATGCCTGTCCCGACGTCGAGGAACTGCCGGATACCCACCTCACCGGCCAGATACCGGATCGCGCGGATCAGGAAGGCGCGATTCTCCCGAGCGGCGTCACGCAAAGTCGGGAAGACGGCGATAGCTTGTTCGGCGCCTTCTCTGTCGGCCGGGAAATTATCCTTCCCGCCAAGGTAGTAGTCGTACATGCGCGCGGAGTGCGGGGCGCCGGTCCGCAGTGCGACCGTGTCCACCGCGTCCACCAGGGTCTTCCAGCGACGGTGACCCGTCGGGAGGTCGCTCACGCCGGCCCCTCCCAGCATCATCAGTGATGGTCAGATCATCTCCCCGCCCGCGCTGTCCGCTCGGGCGGCCCGCTCTCCCGCAGGAGGTGGCCGGGAGCCGACGCTGTCGGGCGCGGTCAGGTCCCGGTGCTGTCCGTCGGGGGGCATTGCCGGGTTCTCGTCTCGGCCTCGGGCAGGACGACATTCCTGGCCGTCGCGGTCAGCGAGAGGCCCGACGCGTCGGTGGCCGCCCTGACAATGGTGAGGTCGAACGGAAGGGCACCGACGGGGATCGGGATCGCGGGAAGCAGATCACCCACGCCCCCGGGAACAGGAATGTCGAAGTTGAGGGAGCCACGCAGAGAGATCTCGGAGGGAACCATCGTCAGTCTGTCGTCCCGCACCTCGAAGGTGGTGACGCCGCCCACCTCCTGCGCGCCGAGCACCGGCAGGTCGGCGGTCCCGGAGACCTCGACCCGATCCCCGCCGTCCACCGGATTGATCTGAACCTTGCCGGGCTGATCAGCCAGGAAGGTGTTCACATCGGCGTAGTCGAGGCGAACCGTCGCCTCCACATCGTCGACCGGAACCTCACCCACACTGTTGGTGAGCATCTTCCGGACGGGAATGTGCAGTCCTTTGAGGTGCGCCTCGACCGATGAGATGCGCGGGCCGGGTGTGGGTACTCCTTCGACGGTCAGACCGATGTTCTTGAACTTCCCGAACGCCACCTGGGTGAGGAACGGGAATCCGCCGATGCTGACATCGCGCACGGTCGGCGGGATCACGTCGCAGTCGAGGCCCTCGGTCACGCTCGCCGCGATCTGCCGGGCCATCTGGTCCTCGGCGGCCGACACCGCGAACCGGTCACCCGCGACGAGCACCACGAGCACCACGAGCTGGACGATCGCGAGGATCGCGAGGATCCGCCGGCGCCGCCACCACCGGCGCCGACGCTCCGGGCCAGGCGTGCCCGCGGCTGCGTGATCCGCGGCGGCTTGGTGCGCGGCGGCTTGGTGCGCGGCGTCCGCGGGCTCGCGCCCGTCGCCGTCGATTCTGAGGTTCACCGAACATCCTTCACGTGGCACGGCACCGGTGGTCCCTGGTCACCTGCGGGGGAGGGACAACTGTGCACCGGAACGGTCGCGTTCCGCGTCGGCCGTAGGCAGTCAGTTCGGGCTACTGCGGGCTCAGTACTCCGTGGCGTCACGGACGACCGGAACTACTCCGCCGGTCGAAGCTGCCGGGGTGTGTGTACTGCGATTTCCGTAGCCGGAGGTTCCGGCAGGTGGACGACGACGGGAGGCACCTGGTTCACGCAGTCTTCTCGGGTACCCGAGAAGATGTGGAGACCTCACCCGTGGCGACTTTTCTCTATCGGCTGGGCCGGCTGTCCTTCCGACGGCGCCGATACGTTCTCCTGCTCTGGGTGGGAGTTCTGGTCGCCGCCGGTTTCGCCGCCGCCAGGGCGCCGGCCGCGCCCGACGACGCCTTTTCCATCCCCGGGACCGAGTCCCAGCGGGCGTTCGATCTCCTGGACGAACGTTTCCCCGGGTCCGGGGCGGACGGGGCGGTCGCCCGCATCGTCTTCGTCGCTCCGCCCGGTCAGACGCTGACCACCGGGGGGAACCGCGCGGCCGTCGAGAGCGTCGTCGCGCGGGCGGGCTCCGGTCCACAGGTCGTCGCCGTCGCGGACCCCTTCCAGGGCGCGGCGGTCAGCGGGGACGCGACGACCGCGTACGCGACGGTGACCTATTCGACGGTCAGCGACGATCTGACCGACGCCACCACGGACGGTCTGCGGAACGCGGTCGAGAACGGCCGGGCCGCCGGCCTGACCGTCGAGATCGGCGGGGACGCGCTGACGACCCGGCCCGCGGCGGGCGGGATCACCGAGGTCGTGGGGATCGCGGTCGCGGCCCTCGTCCTGCTGGTCACCTTCGGATCCCTGGCCGCGGCCGGGCTCCCCCTGCTGACCGCGATCGTGAGCGTCGGCGTCGGCATGGCCTCGATCATGGCCCTGGCCAGCACCTTCAGTCTTTCCTCGACCACCAGCACGCTGGCGATGATGCTCGGCCTGGCGGTCGGCATCGACTACGCCGTGTTCATCGTGTCCCGTTACCGGGAGGAGCGCGCCCGGGGGCACGAGCCGTCGGAGGCCGTGGCCGTCGCCACCGGCACCGCCGGGTCCTCCGTGGTGTTCGCCGGGCTCACCGTGGTGATCGCCCTGGCCGGGCTGTTCATCGTCGGGGTGCCGACGCTGACGAAGATGGGCCTGGCCGCCGCCGGCACGATCGTCGTCGCCGTCCTCGTCGCGCTCACCCTCGTCCCGGCGCTGCTCGGCTTCCTGCAGCGCGCCGTCCTGCCCCGCGCCGCCCGCAGGCGGCCGCGGCGACAGCAGGAGCAGGACCAGGGGCGACGGCGGGAGCAGGGGCGGGCGGGGAACGGACAGCACCGCCCCAACGCGGGCACCCGCTGGGCGCGGTTCGTCCTGCGCCGCCCGCTGCCCGTCCTCATCCTGGCAGTCCTCGCGCTGGTGGCGATCGCGCTGCCGGTCCTGGACCTGCGGCTGGGCACCGCCGGTGACGAGGCGAAGCCCACCTCCACCACCGAACGCCGTGCCTACGACGACCTCGCCCAGGGCTTCGGGCCCGGTTTCAACGGCCCACTGACCGTCGTCGTCGACGCGGCGGGTTCCGCCGACGCCCGGGCGGCGGTCACCACGACCGTCCAGCGGATCGCCGGCACTCCCGGCGTCGTCTCCGTCTCCGCGGCCCGGTTCAACACCGCGGGCGACACAGCCGTGTTCAGCGCCGTTCCCGCCACCGGCCCGAGCGAGGCCGCGACCAGGGACCTCGTCCACGCCATCCGCGCCGAACGCGCCTCGGTGGCGGCGGCCACCGGGGCGACGTTCCAGGTCACCGGCACCACCGCGGTCAACATCGACATGGCGCAGAAGGTCCAGGACGCGCTCGTGCCCTACCTCGCCGTCGTGGTCGGCCTGGCCTTCCTGCTCCTGCTCGTGCTCTTCCGCTCGGTGCTCGTCCCCCTCAAGGCCGCCGTCGGCTTCCTGCTCTCGGTGCTCGCCGCCCTCGGCGCGGTCGTCGCGGTCTTCCAGTGGGGCTGGCTGGCCGAGCTCATCGGCCTGGAACAGACCGGGCCGATCATGAGCATGATGCCGATCTTCATGGTGGGCATCGTCTTCGGTCTCGCCATGGACTACGAGGTCTTCCTCGTCGCCCGCATGCGCGAGGCGCACGTCCACGGCGAGAACGCCCGGGACGCGATCGTGTCCGGATTCGGGCACAGCGCCCGGGTCGTGGTCGCCGCCGCACTGATCATGATGGCGGTCTTCGCCGGTTTCGTCGGCGCGACCGAACCGATCATCAAGATGATCGGGTTCGGCCTGGCCACCGCGGTGCTGCTCGACGCCTTCGTCGTCCGCATGACCATCGTGCCCGCCGTCCTGGCCCTGCTCGGCGAACGTGCCTGGTGGATCCCCCGTACGCTCGACAGGATCCTGCCGCGGGTCGACGTCGAGGGCGAGGCGCTGAGCCGGCCGCCCACCCCGGAAGCAGCCGCCGACGCCGACGCCGACGCTGGCACAGCCGCGGGCGCCGGCCCGGCCGACCACGTCCAGTTGGAACCCACCACCGCCCGGTGAGCGCCGCCCGTCCGAGGACCGCCGGCGCCGGGCTGGCGGTCCTCGGACGGGGCCCGCACGGTGAGAAGTACGGTCACAGCACCCGACAGGAAGCCGTCATGACGATCAGCAGCTGGGGGCACCGGCTTCGGACCCATCCCCGGACGGGCACCGCGGTGGGAGCGCTCCTGGCGTTCGTGGCCGCCGGGCCGGCCAGCAGGCTCAACCCCCAGCATGTCGCCCACGACAGCTCCCCGTATCCCGCGGTGCTGCTCGCCGCCGTCGCCTGCACCGCGCTGCTCTGGCACGAACGCCATCCCCGCGCGACCGCGGTGGTGGCCGTCGCCGGCACCGTGGTCCTGGCCGGCCTCGGCTACCTGCTCACCTCGCTGATGATCGCCCCGGCGATGGTCGCGCTCTACTGGCTGGCCGCGCACACCGACCGCAGAACCACCCTGAGCATCGTCATTCCCTCCTGTGCCCTGGTGGTCGCGACGGCGCTGATCGCCGACCCCGACGGCTATCCCCTGGAGCTCAAGACCATCGGCCCGACCGCCTGGCTGCTGATGGCGACGTCCCTCGGCGGCGCGCGACGGATCAGGCAGGACTATCTCGACGCGGTCCGGGCCCGCGCGGAGTACGCCGAGCGGACCCGTGAGGCCGAGGCCCGCCGCCTGGTGACCGAGGAACGCACCCGGATCGCCCGCGAACTCCACGACGTCGTCGCCCACCACATCACCCTGGCCCACGCGCAGGCGGGGACCGCCGCGCACCTCGTCCGCACCCGCCCCGAGCAGACGGAACAGATCCTGACCAGCCTCACCGCCACCACGTCCGCCGCCCTGCGCGACCTGAAGGCCACGGTGGGCCTGCTCCGGCAGGGCGACGACCGGCCCGCGCCGCTGGAACCGGCTCCCGCGCTCGCCCAGCTTCCCGAGCTCGCCCGCGCGTTCGCCGCCGCCGGGCTCGAAGTCACGATCAACATTCGTGGCGAGCGGCCCCCGCTCTCCCCCGGCGTGGAGCTCACGGCCTACCGGATCGCGCAGGAGGCGCTGACCAACGTGGCGAAACACGCCACGACGAACGCCGCCCACGTCGACATCACCTACTCTCCCAGCAGCATCACCTTGATGATCATCAACGGTGACGGCCGTGGACCCGGCGGCGTGGGCGACAGCGGGCCCACCCGCCGCCGGCCCGGGACGGCGCGCGCGGTCCCGCCGCCGAACGGCGGGTCCGGGCCGAACGACAGGTCCGGGCTGAACAGCGGGTTCGGCCTGATCAGCATGCGTGAGCGCGCACTGTCCGTCGGTGGGCACCTCGAAGCGGGCCACCACCCCGACGTCGGATTCCACGTCACCGCGACACTGCCGCTACATCCCGGAAGCCCCCCGACACCGAAACCGGACTGCGATGACCATCCGCGTACTGCTGGCTGACGATCAGACCCTCCTGCGAGCGACCTTCCGAATCCTGATCGACTCGTGCGAGGACATGACGGTGGTCGCCGAGGCCGCCGACGGGGACGAGGCCGTCGCCGCGGCCCGCGAGCACCACCCTGACGTCGTGGTGATGGACATCCGCATGCCCGGCACGGACGGACTGGCCGCCACCGCCACCATCTGCGCCGACGAGACGCTGGCCACCACCCGGGTCCTCATCCTCACCACGTTCGAGATCGACGAGTACGTCGCCCGGGCGCTGCGCGTCGGAGCGAGCGGCTTCCTCGGCAAGGACGTCGAGACCGACGAGCTTCTCGCCGCCATCCGCACCGTCGCGGGTGGCGACGCCCTGCTCTCACCCACGGCCACCCGCGCGCTCATCGCCCAGTTCCTCGCCACCCCCGAACCCGGCCGCGCCGCCGCGACGGACCACGCCGCCCTGGCCACCCTCACCGCCCGCGAACGGGAGATCACGGCACTGGCCGCCGAGGGCTACTCGAACCAGGACATCGCCCGGCTGCTCGTCATCAGCCCGCTGACCGCCCGCACCCACATCCACCGGGCAATGGCCAAACTGCACGCCCGTGACCGGGCGCAGCTCGTCGTCATCGCCTACCAGACCGGTCTGTCACGAGCCACCCCGCCGATTTGACAAGCCGACAGCGCCAGAAATCCGAAGCGGTTTAACACTTGTCCTTCTTTTAACATTTGTCGATAATCGCGGCGTGGATACGGCTGGAGGGTCGGGCTGATGCCTGCCGGAACAAGCACCCGCGGCCGAGGGGTCGCGCCGGGCCGGCTGAGGGCGACGCTGCTCTGCTGCCTGCTCGCCGGCACCGCGACGGTGGCGGCGAGCTGCTCGGACGGGACACCGCGCGAGCCCGCGGCGTCCGCCGCCGGGTCATCGACGACCACCACGTCGCCCGCGCCGCGGCCGGCGGGACCGGCGGCCGACCTCCAGGAGCTCACCGGCGGCAACGGGGTGAGCATGGGCTCGCCGGTGACGGTCGACCTGACCGGGCCCGGCTACGTCCAGAACGAATACGCGGCGTCGGGCACCGCGACGTCCTACCGGCCGCGGGGCGCGCTCACCCGCGACGGCCGCTGGACCTTCCAGCCCGCCGACAGCGCCGCCTACCGCACCCGGGTCCTCGTCCGACGTCCGGCGGACACCGGGGACGTCAGCGGCACCGTGGTCGTCGAGTGGCTGAACGTCAGCTCCGGCGTCGACTCGGACGTCGAGTGGTACAGCACCCACGAGGAGCTGACGCGGCACGGTGACATCTGGGTGGGCGTCTCGGCCCAGCGCATCGGGGTGATGGGCGGGGACGCCCTCACACCGGCCGCCGCCGGCAGTACGACGACCGGCCTGCGGGGCGCCGACCCGGCCCGGTACGGGTCCCTCGACCAGCCCGGGGACGGCTACGCCTTCGACATCTTCACCCAGGTGGCCCGAGCGGTACGCGCCGGCGGCGTGGTCACGGGCGGCTCCGCGCCCAAGCACCTCCTCGCCGCCGGCGAATCCCAGTCGGCGTTCGCCATGGTCACCTACATCAACGGCGTGCAGCCGCTCACCCGGGCCTTCGACGGCTTCCTGGTCCACAGCCGGGGCGGCGGCGCCCTGCCGCTCGTCGGGCCGGGCCAGCCCGCCAGCCTCACCGACCCGGCCGCGGCCACACCGGCACTCGTCCGGGCCGACACCGGCGTGCCCGTGCTCGACGTCCAGACCGAAGGCGACCTCACCGTTCCGCTGAACTCGCTGCGGGCGCGTCAGGATGACAGCGACCGGTTCCGGCTCTGGGAGGTGGCCGGAGCCGCCCACGCCGACGCCCACACGCTCGGCCCGTTCGTGAACGCGCTCAACTGCGGTGTGCCGGTCAACAACGCACCGACCCACGTCGTGGTGAAGGCGGCGATCCGCGCCCTCGACACCTGGGTCCGGACCGGCACCCCACCGCCCACCGCGCCGCGGATCACCGTCACCTCCGGCGACAGTCCCGGCGTCACCCGCGACGCCGACGGCATCGCCGAGGGCGGCATCCGTACCCCGCCCGTGGCCGTGCCGGTCGACGTCCTCTCCGGTGTTCCCGCCGCGAACGCCTCGGTGCTCTGTCAGCTGTTCGGTTCGACGAAGCCGCTGCCGGACACCCGCGTCGCGGCGCTCTACCCCACGAAGGACGCCTACCTGCGACGTTTCACGGCCGCGGTGGACATGACCGTCAAGGCCGGTTTCGCGCTGGCCACCGACCGGGCCGCGCTGCTCGCCTACGCCCAGCCAGACCGCGTCCGCTGACCGCCCGGCGCGGGCCCCCGCCCCCGCCTGGCCCTGTCCTACCTACCTACCTGGCCTGGCCTGGCCTGGCCTGGCCTGGCCTGGCCTGGCCTGGCTGCCGAGTCTCGATCAGCGCTTGGTGTCCTTCAGGTTCTCGCCGGCCTGCCTGAGGTCTCCGCCGATCTTCTCCGCGGTGCCTCGGGCCTCCATGCCCCGGTCTCCGCTGGCCCGGCCCGTGGTCCGCTTGCCGCGGCCCGCGAATCGTTGCAGGGCGTTCCTGGCCTTGTCGACCACGCTCATCGAAGATCCTTCCGTCGGGTGTCTCGTGCGGGGTTGCCGTGCGGCTATACCCGGTACCGGCCCGGCCACCCGTGCCGGCGGCCACGTCCAGCCGGCTGGCGCCCCGACAGCTGGCTGGCACCCTGAGCGACGGCCGCTGATCCGGTTCGGGCCGGGATCCCCGTTACAAACCGTCCCTGCTGGGCACTACGGCCGTATGAACGATTTGAGCATTATCGGCGCCCTTGCCGCGATCACACTTATTGTGATTGGCGTCCTCCTCGCGTTCACCTCCGCCATCTCCTGGGACACGCAGACGACGTTCGGGGCCTTCGGGATTCTGCTGGGCACGATCGGCCTGTTCGGCGGCGGTATCGGCTCGTTGATCCGACGCCGGGCCTGAGGCCCGGAAATCCGCCGGCACGTCGATGCCCCGGGGCATCGGGGCATCGACGTGCCGCGACTGACGAACACGCATGACACGCTCCCGGTAACACGTGCGACGCGCTCCCGGTAATCCGACGCGGGCTGTTTCGTGAGTCGAGGCCGCGTTCGAAGCGGGAATCCCGGTGGACGTCATCTGGCCGGCGGAAGCGGCCCCCGGAGCGGTCACCGTCGCCCGAGGCAAGGCCGATGACCGAGAGGATGCGGTGGCCCTCCAGAACCTGCGCGGCTGGTTCCAGACCGAACCGCCCACGATCGACGAGGTCCGACCGACTCCGTGGAACCCCGCGCCCCGCGCGTCTCAGAGCGCGGGAGAGGCGAGGGAGGGGTCCGCACCGCTGGCGACGCTGCGCATGGACTGGTCGCTGCCGTACCAGTCCAGGCAGAAGACGGTCGCGTCATCATCCAGGTTTTCCCCGGTGACCTGTAGGACCCTGCCGGTGAGGTCCTGGACGAGTTCCCGTGGGTGCAGGTCCCGTGTCTCCACGAGCGCCGCGGACAGATCCACCTGTGCGGCGTTGCGTTCCATCATTCCGTCGGTGACCAGCAGCAGCCGGTCCCCCGGGTGCAGCCGAAAGCTGTGGATCTGGTAGCTCGTCCCCTCGAACATGCCGAACGGCGGATCCGCCGGGAACGAGATCGCCTGCACCTCACGAGCGCGCAGCCGGTAGAACGGCACGTGACCGGCGTTCACCACGGAGACGGCTCCGCTGTGCAGATCGACCTGCAGCAACAGGCCGGTGACGAACTCGTCGGGCCGGATCTGCGTCACCATCATCGTGTTCGCCCGGGTGACCTGTTTGGCCAGGTCACCACCGCCACGGCGGACGTTGCGCAGGCTGCTGACCAGCAAGGTCGCCAGCAGCGCCGCGGTCAGCCCGTGCCCCATCGCGTCGGTGAGTGACACGTAGAGCTGGGAACGCGAGAAGCTGTAGTCGAAGGTGTCCCCGGCCACGGTCCCGGCCGGCTCCAGCCAGCCGGCCACCGTCACCTGCGCGCCCTCACAGGTGAACGACTCCGGCAGCAGCCGGCGCTGGATCTCCGCGGCCAGGCCCAGCGGGACGGAGCGCTGGCCCCACTCGAACAGATCCGTGTACCGGCGACTTGGGATCACAATGTAGGCGAGCGCGTGCCCGGCGGTCGCGACGGCGTCGACGGATTCGGTGGCGCACCCGGCGGGCAGTAGGACCTCCAGCACCCCGATCGCCTCGCCCCGGGCCGTGACCGGAACGCACACGTGCGTGCCGGTAGGGCCACGCTCCACCCGCACCCGCTGGGTCCGCATCACCTGCCCCTGGACGGTGCCGTCCACGGGCACCCGCGCCATGATGTCGCCGTCCACGGGATGGCGCGTCGGGGCCAACCGCGCCAGGTAACCGCCCGCGTAGTCCGCGATCAGGAAGGAGGCCTCGACCGCGTCGATCGTCCGCGCCAGCTCACCGGCCACCGCCTGCACGGCATGGGCGGGCGCCGCTCGCTCCACCGCCGTCAGCAGCTCCCGAAGATCGACCGGGCCGGAAGGTACCACACCGTCAATGCTAGTCACCCCGGAGAATCCTGCCCGCCAGATCATGTCGAACCTGCCGTGAAAACACAATATAATCACAATTAACATGCGAAGCGGACATCAAAGATCTAGCCTGGATTCGCCAGCGAGAACTATTCCGATATTTCGCCCGGCCGTCACCAGAAAATCGGCGACACAACCAGGTCGGCCACCGTCGGTGACGGCGCGCCTACCATACCGCCCGTACCGACGTCCGGTCGGCCGACAGCTGGTGGCCGCAGATCCTTCTCGAGGAGAGGTTCGTCCGATGAGGGCCATTTCGGCGCCGACTCTTTTACCACTCGGCCATCCGTTCGGCGCGGCCGACGTCCAGACACTCGTCGACGCCATCGCGGACGCGGGGTTCGACGCGGCGCAGCTGACGAGTTCGCACCTCGCTGGTGCCGTCGCTGACGGTATGACGCCGGAGGAGTTCTTCGGTCACCACCGGGACCGGGGGCTGACGATCCCCACCGTCGAGGTTCTGATGGAATGGGTCGCCGCCGACCGGCCGGAGATAGCCGACCAGGCCCGACCACTTCTCGACATCGCGCAGTCGGCCGGCTCACCGACGGTTATCGCGACGATGTCAGAGACCGAGGTCCCATCGATCTCCGGCGTGGCGGAGCGGCTGGCCTATCTGTGCGATCTCGCGGCGGAGCGGGGCCTGCGGATCAGTTTCGAGTTCCTGCCCTGGTCGGCGGTGCCGAACATCAGGGCGGCGGTGCGGCTCCTGGACGCGGTGGACCGCGACAATCTCGGCCTGGTGGTCGACATGTGGCACTGGTTCCGCCAGGCCGGTGGGCCCGACTACGACACGCTGCGGGACGTGCCGGCCGGGCGGATCCACGTCCTTCAGCTGTGTGACGCGCCCACCCGGCCGGCCGACGACCTGGTGATGGAGACGCTCACCGCCCGTCTGCTGCCCGGGGAAGGAGACGTCGACCTGAAGACCACCCTGGATGTGCTCTTCGCGACCGGGGCCGACCCCGTCGTGGCGACCGAGGTGTACTCCGCCTCGCTCGCGGGCCAGGGGCCGGCCGAGGCCGCGCGGCGCGCGTTCGCCGCCACGGAGACAGTCCTCGGCGGACGCCTTCCGTAGCCCGGCCCGCCGTCGCCCGGGCCGCCGTAGCCCGGCTCGCCGTCACCGCGTGCGTCTGTTCGCTCGACAGCCGCCGCTGAGGTAGCACTGATCTCATGCAGCCTCTGTCGGTCGTCATCGTGCACCGGGACCAGCCGAAGCGACTCGTCGCCACGATCGACGCGTTCCGCGCCCAGGACGTCCCGGTGAGGATCACGATCGTGGACAACGGATCAGCGGTCATGCCACCGGTCGCGGCCTCGGACGTCACGGTCGTGCTGGCCGGCAGCAACCTGGGGTTCGGGCCGGCGGCCAACGTCGGCTACCGCACGTTCCTCGCCGACGAGGACGCGGGCGAGTGGGTCGTCCTCGCGCCGCACGACGCGCTGCCCGAGCCGACGTGCCTGAGTCGCATGCTGGGTGTGCTGGCCCAGCAGCCACGGGCGGGGCTGGCCTGTGCCGACGTCGGCGACGGGGCGACGCCGGTCGTCGACCCCTACTTCGGCGGGATCCTCCGGCCCGCGAGCGTGACCGAGGGCTGGGAGCCCGCCGGGCACCCGCACGGCACGCTGATGTTCGCCCGCCGCGCGTGCCTCGACGAGGTCGGCATCTTCGACGAACGCTACTTCGCGTACTGCGAGGAGGCGGACCTCGCGCTGCGGGCGAGGTCCGCCGGTTGGGAGTCCGGGCTCGTGCGGGGGGCGATGGTCAGGAACCCCACGGTCGGCTCGACCGCCGCGGCGATCGACTACCTGCAGCTACGCAACACGCTGCTGCTGGTGCGGGACCACTCCGGCCGCTACCACGCGTTCATCCGGCTCTGCATGGCGCTGTGGCACCTCGCCTCGGGCGCGGTCGTCCCGGCCCGGCGCGGCCCCTACTGGAACCCCGAAGGACGGGTCCGGGGAGTCCTGGACTTCCTCCGTGGGCGTTTCGGCCCTCCCCCGCCGCACCTGCTCGTCAGGCGCTGACCCACGGCGCGGCCAGCACGGGCGACGGCCAGGACGGATCCCCGCCCTGACAGGTACCCGTCAGGACAAATAGGTCTCGCCGAACGCCTCGAGGAACTCGAACGTGGCCGTGGACGACACCGACGGGCTCGACACCACCACCGCGGTCACGCCGGCCTTCTCGATCTCGGCGATCGCCTCGCGGTGCCGGTCGGGCTCGACGGTCGGCGTCGCGATGGAACGGTCCTTGTAGGAGTACTGCACGTCGATCGGGTCCGGCCGCCCGGCAGCCGCCGCGGCGTCCCGGATCTCGTTGATCATGCCGGCCAGTTCCCCCAGCGAGCCGATGGAGGTCGTCCGCACCGCCGCGCTGAGCTCCGGCGGGCCCACCAGCGGCATCCAGCCCTGCGCCCGCTGCGCGATGCGGCGCCGGCTCAGCTTCGAGTTACCGCCGATCCAGATGGGAATCGGGGTCTGCACCGGCCGGGGCCGGGCGATGACGTTCCGGGCGTCGAAGTGCAGGCCCTTGTAGCTGAACGGCTCACCGCTCCAGTGCAGCGGCAGCACCTCGAGGATCTCGTCGAACAGCGTGTTGCGCTCCTCCATGTCGACGCCGAGCGCGAAGAACTCGGTCTTCATGTACCCGGTGCCGAGGCCGAGCACGATCCGTCCGCCGGAGAGCTTGTCGACGGTCGCCGCCGCCTTGGCCAGCAGGAACGGATTCCGATAGGGCGCGACGGAGAGGTTCGTGTGCAGCCGCAGCCGCCGGGTCGCGGCGGCGACGTGGCCGAGGGCGACGAACGGGTCGAGGCTCTGGTGCCCCCCGGAGGCCAGCCAGCGGGCGCTCGGGGCCGGATGCTCACTGAGGCAGAATCCGTAGAACCCCGCCCGCTCGGCCGCTGCCGCGACCTCGGACAGCGCACCGGCGTCGAGCATGTCGCGCTCGGTGCCGTTGGTTTCGGGGTAATGGTAGATGAAACGCATTTTCACCTCGTCGAGAGGGGTTTTCGGGGGCAGGCCGGCCGGCATGGGGCTCCGCGGGACGTCGGGCCGGGTGGTGGCCAGACCCGCACCGGGCGTGCCACCCTGTATCACCGACTATGACCCGCCCAAGATCATCAGGATCGCCACGGCGCCATGGTGAAGCCGAGCGCCACGGTGAAGCCGCGTGTCGCGGCGAAGCCGGGTACCACCGTCACCCTCTCCCGTCACCAGCCGCCTTAGCGGCAGTAGGATGTCACTAATATGAGCGCCGCGGCAACACCCAGCCCGGACCGAAGCGCGGCGGCACCGGCTCGCCGGCGCTACGACAGCCCGCGCCGGCGAGAGCTGGCCGCCCAGACGCGCGAGCGGATCATCGACGCCGGCTCGGCCCTGGTCCACAGCTTCGCCACGTGGGACTGGCGTGACCTGACGTTCCGCGCGGTCGCCGAGCGGGCCGGCGTCGGTGAACGCACGGTCTACCGGCACTTCCCGACCGAGGCCGATCTCCACGAGGCCGTCCTGCGCCGCCTCGAGGAGGAGGCGGGCGTGAGCTACGAGGACCTCGACCTCGACTGCCTCCCCGAGGTCACCACCCGCGCCTTCGCGACGCTGTCGTCCTACGCGGTGCCGAGCTGGACCCCCACGGACCCCGGGCAGTCGGGGTCGACGCCCAGGGACCAGCGTCGCCGCGAGGCGCTCGTCGCCGCCGTGGCCGCGCACACCGCCGACTGGCCCGAGGCCGATCGGGCCATGGCCACCGGCATGCTGGACGTCCTGTGGCACATCCCGTCCTATGAACGGCTGACCACGATGTGGAACCTCGACGGTGTGCAGGCGACCCAGGCGATCGTCTGGGCCATCGGCCTGCTGACAGACGCGATCCGGGCCAACCAGCTACCCGGATCGACCCGCCCGGGCTCCGACCAGGGCTGATGACTTCCGTCGGGGAAAAGGCCCAGATCCTTCCCGACGGCTACCAGCGCAGGAGACGGTCCGGGTACTGCCCGGGCCGCGTCCGGGCTGAGGCGTGCCCCGAGCCCTCGCGCGAGCCGGGCCGGGCGCAACGTCTATATTAGTGACACCGTCCCGCCACGAAGAGGACTTGCACCGGAGGATCTCAGTGGATCTTGGTTTGGCGCCCACCACCGAGCGGCGCACGGACGGCTCCCGGAGCGGCGGCCTGGCCACGGCCACCCGCTCCCGCGACGCCGTAACCAAGAACGGAACGGGGATCGAAATTCTCGGCGACGGCGGGCGGATGGACGCCGCCCGGGAGTCCGGCCCGGCAACGGACCGAATACGGCCGGTCCGTTTCGGCACCGTCGTGAACCACAGGTCCGCGCGGCGTGCCCCGCACGGCCGCCATGACCTCCCGCCCGCACCGGCCAGCTGAATCACCAGGCCGGACAGAACTTCTGGGCGCGGGCGAGTCGGCACAGGATCCGTCGACTCGCCCGGAAACCCGCGTCATCACTCTCGTTCCTGACCGTCCAAGGGGATTCTCATGTTCTTAGCTGGCTTGGCGCGGCCACTGGGGTTGGCGGCCGCGGTCCTCTTGGGACTCGCGACGGCGGGCTGTTCGTCCTCCGGAGCCGAGAGCGCCGCGAAAGCGTCATGCTCCACGGTGGGAGTCACCTCCGACGCGGTGAATCTGGGATTCGTCTACTCGGACACGGGTGTCGGCAGCGAGGCGCTCGTCTCCGCCCGCGCGGGTTTCGACGCCAGGATCGGTCTGGCCAACGAAGAGGGCGGGATCAACGGCCGTAAGATCGTCTACCAGTGGCGGGATGACGAGAACTCCCTGGCCCGCGACGTGCAGGTGGTCGACGAGCTTCTCCGGCGCGAGTCCGTCTTCGGCCTGGTGACGGTCTCCGCCAACCTCAGCGGCTCGATGAACACCCTGGCCACGCAGGGAATACCCGTCGTGGGCCTCGCGGCGGAGCCAGCCTGGCATGAGCACCAGAACATGTTCTCGTACAACTACGGAGCCTCACTCGAGACCGTCGGCCGGGACATCAGGGCCAGCGGTGGGTCGAAGGTCGCTTTCGTGGCCTCCGGCTCGTCGTCCTTCACCGCGGAGTCCGCCGCCCGGTACACCACGGCCATGCAGTCGGTAGGGCTGACCATCGCCGGGATGGTCTCCTATTCGAAAAGCACCGACAACCCGGCCCACGTCGCGCGCCAGCTCGCCGACACCGGCGCGGACGCGCTGCTCAACCTGGGGACACCCGACGACTTCGCGGAGATAATCAAGGCCGCCCGGGCCGAGAACCTGAACTTCCCGGTCCGTGTCTCGCTCTCCGGCTACGACCGCGCCCTGTTGCCCACGGCGGGGCCGGCGCTCTCCGGAGTCTCCTTCCCGGTCTACTTCCGGCCCTTCGAGGCCGGTGGCGCGCCGATCGAGCGCTACCGCGACGCGATGACGCGCTTCGCGCCGGAGACCGCCCTGCCCGAGCAGCAGTTCGCGATGTTCGCGTACATCTACACCGATCTCTTCCTGCGGGGACTTCAGCTGGCGGGTGACTGCCCCACCCGGGAGGGCTTCATCAGCTCCCTGCGCAAGGTCACGGACTACGACGCCGGCGGCCTGATCGAGAAGGTCGACCTGAGCAGCAACATCGGGAAGATTCCCGACTGCAACGCCTTCGTCCAGATCGATCCGACCGGGCGGGCCTACCAGGTCTCCCATGGGAGCCTCTGCCGGGACGGCAGAGGCATCTGACCCCGACGTCCGACCCCGACGACGGGTACCGGTGCCCGGCCGCGGTCCTCCCGACCACGGCCGGGCGCCGCTGTCAGCCGATCGGCACCACGGCCGCGTCCCCGGTGTGGTGCCGCCTGGTCGTGTTGGAGGAATCCGGCCGAGGTGACGGCGGTCACGAACAGGGCCAGGCCGAGGTGACGGCTGCCCGCGGGCGGGGCCGTGGCGGGGCCCGGCCGCGCGGCGACGGCCGCACTGTCAGCACACATGCAGATACTCCAGAGAATGTGTCGGCGGAATTACCCGAGCTTCGTGTGATGGTTGTCGCGCTTGACGGGCCGACCAGCCCTGTGGGCACCGAAAATCACCCGACCCCGGAATTCTTCTTGTCTTTTCGGATCGAGTGTGGGCAGTGAGCGGCCGCCTTGGTCGTGGCCTGGCCTCAACGAACCTGGCGTGACGACTCCGGAACGGGACCGCCCTCGGCACCGGCTCACGTGGGCCCGGGCCGCCGGGTTCGGATCTCCGGGTTCGGATCTCCGGGCGTACCCGTCAACGCCATCTCGCATACCGCCGGCTACCCGGATCACGTGCGGAGCCGGGCCTGTACTGTGCTGACCGTGGTCCCGGTGGTGGCCACCGTTGTACGTCGGGCGGCTGGAAGACGCGCGCCCTTTCCTGGATCGCGGAGGAGTCGTCATGGCGCAGGCGCCCAAGCGGCGGCGTTGGAGCGCGGCCGACGTTCCCGACCTGACCGGGCGGACGGCCGTCGTCACCGGCGCGAATTCCGGAATCGGCTTCCAGGCCGCCAGGACGCTCGCCGGGCGCGGCGCGACAGTGGTGCTGGCCTGCCGGAACCCGGTCAAGGCCCAGGATGCTCTGGACACCATCCGGACCGCCGTCCCCGAGGCGGACGTCTCGGTACTGCAGGTGGATCTCGGCTCGCTCACCTCGGTGCGCAAGGCCGCCGACGCACTGGTCACCGAGCGCCCCGTCATCGACCTGCTCATCAACAACGCCGGCGTCATGCTGTTACCCCAGGGCCGGACGGAGGACGGCTTCGAACAGCATTTCGGCATCAACCACCTCGGCCACTTCGCCTTCACCGGGCTCGTCCTGGCGGCCGTGACGGCCGCCGACGCCGGCCGCGTCGTGACGGTCAGCAGCAACGGGCACCGGATGGGAAAGATCGATTTCGACGATCTCGACCTGGCTCAGAACTACCGGCCGTTCCGGGCCTACGCCCGGTCGAAACTCGCGAACCTGCTGTTCACCTATGAGCTGCAACGCCGGCTGGCGGCGGCGGGCGGGTCGGCGCGATCCGTCGCCGCGCATCCCGGTGGCGCGAACACGGAGGTCGGGGGCAACCCCAGCCCACTTCAGCGCAGGCTCAAGAAGGTCGTCGATCACATCCCCAACCCCATCGTGCACTCGGCGTTCAAGGGCTCTCTGCCCCTGCTGCGCGCGGCGGTCGATCCGGCGGCGAGGGGTGGCGAGTACTACGGGCCGTCCGGGCTGCTGAGGATGACCGGCCACCCGGTCCTGGTCACCTCCAACGCCGCCTCGCGCGACACCGGGACGGCCGAACGTCTCTGGGAACTGTCCGAGCGACTGACCACGGTGACCTACCCGCTCTGAGCCGGCGCCGACGCCGGGAGACAGCGCTTCGAGCTCTTCACCAGGTTGCGACGTTTTTATACTTGGTATAACTTCGTCGCAGCCTACGGCGAGGAGCTCACATGTCGACTGACAGTGCGGCGTCAGGTACGGCGTCGAGTACGGCACCCGGGTCGGGAAATCCCATGGAGAACCCCGCCTTCCTGACGGCGCCACAGGCAGTCTTCCCCGGGTTACGCGACCAGCGCACGGTTTCGCTGGGCGAAAGAGGAGTGCTGTTAACCCGGAGCGCGGACATCGCGACACTGCTCACGAACCCCGAGGTCTTCTCCTCCGGAGTCGGCGTGACCCAGACGGGCACCGAGCGGCCGTTGATCCCGTTGCAGATCGACCCGCCGAAACACCGTGAATACCGCAGGATCCTCGATCCGCTCTTCTCCCCGCAGCGCATGAAGGAGATGGAAGGGCCGATCACCGACCTGGCCCGCGGCCTCATCGACACGATCGCCACCGACAGTACGGTGGACTTCGTGCCGCGGTTCTCCCTGCAGTTCCCGTCGCAGGTGTTCCTCGCCCTGTTGGGGCTGCCGCTCGACGAGCTCCCCACCTTCCTCAAGATGAAGGACGGCTTCATCCGGCCCGAGTCCATCACCGGGCGGCCCCGAGGCCACGAGGACTCGATCGCCCTGCTGAAGACGACCGCCGCGTCGATCTACGAGTACTTCGACGCCGTCATCGCCGACCGGCGCTCCACCCCGGGCGAGGACATCGTCAGCCGCTTCCTGCGGACCGAGGTCGAGGGCGCCCGGCTCAGCCACGAGGACATCCTCGACATCTGTTTCCTGTTCCTCGTCGCCGGTCTCGACACCGTCTCGGCCTCGCTGGACTGCATGATGCTGCACCTCGCGCTCCACCCCGAGCGGCGGCGCGTGCTGGTGGACGACCCGGCGCTGATTCCGAACGCCGTGGAGGAGCTGCTCCGCTGGGAGTCGCCGGTGATGATGGTGGCACGGTTCGCGACCCAGGACACCGAGATCGCCGGCTGCCCGGTCCGCAGGGGCCAGGTCGTGACCGGTCTGCTCGGCGCCGCCAACACCGACGAACGGGAGATCCCCGAGCCCGAGGCCGTCCGGTTCGATCGTGAGGCGAACCGGCACATCGCGTTCGGGCGGGGGCCGCACCGGTGCCTGGGCTCGCACCTGGCTCGGCTGGAGCTGCGCATCGCCCTGCGGGAATGGCACGCCCGCATCCCCGACTACCGCGTTCCGGACAACTTCCAGCCGACCTTCACGACGACGATCCGCTCGTTGGTCGCGCTCCCGCTCCAGCTCGGCCAGTCCGCCTGAACCGGCGGCCCGGTTCGGGACGGGCTCGGCCCGCGGCCCGCGGCCAGCCGTGGGCCGCGGCCGGTGAGCAGTGAGGCATGCTGGGGAGATGCGTGAAGTGAGCATCGGTGGCGACGTCATCCGGCTCGGGCAGTTCCTCAAGCTCGCCGACGTCGTCGAGGCGGGTTCGGCGGTCAAGGCGGTGCTCGCCAGCGGGACCGTCAGCGTCAACGGTGAGGTCGAGACCCGCCGGGGCCGTCAGCTGCGGCCCGGCGACGAGGTGACGGTGCCCGGCGAGCAGCTGCGCGTCGGCTGATCTCCACTCGCCGTAGATCCACTGAAATTCGCGTTCCTGCCGTTGGTGACACGCGTCACCGATGGCCGGCCTGAATGTGAGCGGCGTAACCCGGCGACCCCGCTCACGCGGCACTTTTCGGCCGCATTGTGTTCCAGGCCACGGGCGTCGGTCACATTTTTTCCGGGTCCTCGCCGGGTGCGTCCGAGGTCACGTCGATCGGGCTTACAAGAACTCCGTGGTGCATGCACTATTAATTACGGCGGCTGAGACTCGACCGCCGAACTCCTGCCCCTTCTCGCACCCGGGAGCCCGCCGTGCTGAACGCCATCCATGCCGCAACTCACTCCAGCGGGTACGAGAAGCCAGCCGCCCGCCGCTCGGACAACCCCTGGCACTTCAGCTCCGAGGAGACCTTCCTGTCCCTTGGCGCGGCCACCGCGCAGCCGGAGCGGCGAACCACCCACGCCCGCCTCGACCAGGCCCGTGAGGCTGTCGGGCAGCAGCGCCCCATCCGTCGCCGGGTTCTGCGCTGGGCGCACTCGCACAGCTGATCACGACCACCCCTTTCGGTATCAGACCACTGCCGTGCGCACCGCCACCCCCTGGCTGTGAGTAGGCGACACGAAGAAAGCACCGCGGGAATTCCTCCACGGAGGACGGCCGTTCATCCGGGAACTCATCGTGGAGCATCCGAGAGTTCCCGGCGGTGCGACCGCACCGGAACAGGCCCGTCGGCCACGGCGGGCCCGCGCGTCAGCCATGCCGGGCCGGACGAGCCAGTTCGGGTCGATGCCGGTCGACCCGCTGCCGGCGGCGGGCCAGGAGCACGTCCGCGAGGGCGTCCGCACGCTCCATGTCATCGAGGGTCGCCCGCGATCGCCCGTCGACCGTGAGGATGGCGGCGAGCAGCTCGGCGGACAGTCTCGTGCGCGCCGCGACCCGGGCCACGCTCGGCGGCAGGCCGCTCGACGATCGGGCGGACAGCGGGCGGGGCTCATCGGCCACTCGCTGCGACGGGAGCCGCGTGCCCGGCGCGACGGAGTCATCCTGGGCGGAGTCATCCTGAACGGTGCGCGGGACGGTGCGCGGGCGCGGCCGGACTCCGAGGAGATCGAACATACATTCGATTCTGGCCGCGATAGATCATCCTGTCAAGTACCACGGCGCCGACCGGCCAGGTGCTGACCGGCCCAGGTCTCGAGATCGTCCGGCAGCTCGTTTCGCGACGACTGATCGATCACGGCGTGTCGTGCCGGTTCGGGTGCTCCACAGCGGATCATGATCGGCCGTGGTTCGTGGTGGCCGCGTCTCCGGACAACCGGTGCGCGCGGGGGCGCCGGCGCCCCCGAGGTCGGACAATTTCGACCCCGCGACCTGAGGTAAACCCGGGGTGCGGCTGAATCCGGGCGGCTGAATCCGGGCGGTGGAAACACCAGTCCGAGGCCCGGACGGCGCCCCGGACGCCACCGCGGGGACTCCTGGCAGAATTTGCCGGAACCGTTCGCGCACGCGGACTGGAAGCGGCGCCGCCGGTGAGTGGCGCCACGGCGGATCGCCGGGCCGGCGAAACCGCCGGGTCCGCGCGGCGGGAGGAGGTGGGCGGTGACCGGGGCCGAACGGGCCGATGCCGCCCGTAATCGCGCGGCCATTCTGGCCGCGGCGGCGGACCTGTTCGATCGCGAGGGGGCCGAGGAGGTGTCGATGAACGACATCGCCGAGGCCGCCGGGGTCGGCAAGGGCACCGTCTTCCGCCGGTTCGGCGACCGCACCACCCTGGTCGAGGCCGTCCTGCAGCCCCGGGTGAAGACGCTGGGCCAGCGTGTCGAGCACGGGCCCGCCCCACTCGGCCCCGGCGGCGGCCCGACCGAGTCCCTGCGCGCCTATCTCGACGCCCTGCTCGACTTCGTGGTGGCCAACCGGACCCTCATCCGGGCACTCGAGCACCGCGGGCCGAACGCCTACTATTCGAACTCGTCGAGTCGGTACTGGATCGCCGAGCTCACCCGGCGCCTCGCGATCGTGCGGCCCGGGGAGGACACCGACTATCTGGCGCATATTCTGTTCACCGCGCTGCGCGCCGATGTCGTCGACTATCTCGTCGCGGCCCGCCAGATGCCCCTCGATCGTGTTCGCGCCGGCCTGCACAATCTGGCCGGGGTGTGACCTCCGAGCTGTCGATGATCGCCCGGAAAGGACCAGCCATGGCCCGGAAGTCGAACCGGCGGTCGAAACCGCTGTTGTTCGGCAGACGCGTGGGAAACCCGGGAAACCCGTCGCCGGGCACTCCGAACTGAACGGCACCGGCACCGGCACCGGCACCGGCACCGGCACCGGCCGACACTTATCCGGAGCATCCGGCGCGTTATCCGGGCGGGTGCGCCCCGGTGGGCCCGCCCGGCCTGATCATCGAGTTCACCCCCTAAACGGTGATCCGTTCGACCTTCGAGCGAGGCCGGCTACTTCGCCACCCGGGGCTACAACGTCCGGGTCTCCGGCGGCGCCGCCGACGTCCTCACGCCCAACACGAGCCCGGTCGACGTGACCGTCAGCACCGGCCCGGGAACCTCCACGCTGGTCATCCCGACCGTGCCCGAGCAGGGCGGACCCGGCGGGCGGGCGCATGGTCGGGGCAGCGTCGGCGTCCCGCACCCGCAGCGCGGCGAGCAGCCCGAGCGCGGCCAGCGCCGCGGCGACGGCGAACGCCCACCTGAAGGAGCCGGTGTCCCCGACGACCGACCCGCCGCCGGATCCCGTGGCGGCGGGTCGGGCCAGGCTGAGCGCGGTGGAGACCAACGCGACGCCGATCGCGGAGGCGAGCTGGCGCTGCGCGTTGAACAGCGCGGAGGCCTGGGCCGTCGACGCGGCGGAGATGGTGGCGAAGGCCGCGGTCTGGGCCGGCATCATCACGAAGCCGATGCCGACGCCGACGCCGAACAGCAGCCCGCGCAACGGCCAGAGGGATCCGGCCGAGTCGAGGAAGCCGAGGGAGAGCATCGCGGCGGCCGCGAGGACCAGGCCGCCGGCCATCAGCCGGCGCGGCCCGACCCGCGGGTAGAGGCGCCCGCCGATCTGGGTGGCGGTCAGCACGCCCAGGGCCTCGGGGAAGACGACCAGCCCGGAGGTGGTCGCGCTGGCGCCCCGCACCGTCTGCATGAGCTGCGGGACGAGGAACAGCACGCCCATGAAGGCCATGAACGCGATGGACAGGGTGAGGCTGACGGTGCGGAACAGGTCGTTGCCGAGTACCCGCAGGGCGAGCAGCGGCTGGGCGCGGCGCAGCTCCCACCACACGGTGGCCCCGGTCGCCAGGAGCCCGATCCCGGCGGTCGCCAGGGTCCCGGCCGACAGCCAGCCGTGCTCCGGCCCGACGGAGAGCGCGTAGAGGACGAGGGCGAAGCCACTCGCCGAGAGCAGGAAGCCCAGCGCGTCGAAGCGGCCGGCACCCGGCACCCGGGAACCCGCCAGGAACACCAGGCCGAAGACGAACGCGGCGATCCCGATCGGCACGTTGACCAGGAACACCCAGTGCCAGGACGCCTGGTCGGTCAGTACTCCGCCGAGGATCGGGCCGGCGGCCGGCGCGACGACGGTGGGCACGATGAGGATCCGGGCCGCCCGGGCCCGCTCCGCCGGGGGGTAGACCCGGTAGAGCATCGCCATCCCCACCGGGGTGAGCAGGCCGCCGCCCACTCCCTGGAGCACCCGGAAGATCACCAGGGTGGTGACGCTCCCGGCGAGCCCGCACAGGGCGGAGGCCGCCGTGAACACGCCGAGCGCGGCGAGGAACACCGGCCGGCTGCCGAACCTGTCCGCGAGCCAGCCCGACGCCGGGATGGAGACGGCCAGGCTGACCAGGTAGGCGATCACGACCTCGTCGATCGACCCGGAGCTCACGCCCAGATCGGCGGCGATGGAGGGGAGCGCCACGTTGACGATCGTGGTGTCCATGATCGTGATGAACATCGTCGCGACGAACAGCGTGGCGACGACGGCGCGCTGGCTCGGGCGGCGGTCGTGGGGGACGTCCATGCCGACTCCTTCCGTCCCGCCGCGGCCGAGGTGCGACAGGGCGCCGGCGTCGGACGTTCACGGGCCGGCGTCACCCGGCCCTCATAGTGAGGCAACCTCACTATGAGGGCCGGATGGAAGGGTCGTCAACCGAGGCGGCGGGTGGGGCCGCTCACCACCACCCGCCGCCCGGGGGGCTCAGGTCCCCTGGCCGTTGGCGCAGAGCCGCTCGCGCACCACCCGGAACGCGTCACCGGCCGGATTGACCTGGACGAACGCGGCGCACTGGAGCGGGGTGGTCGGGTTGGTGCGCAGGTTGGTCGGCTCGATGAGGCCGCCGGCGTCGTAGTCGGTCACATTGCGCAGCGCGTTCATGAAGCCCTCGCGGGTCGGGCAGTCGCCGGCCAGCTCAAGGCCACGCACGAACATGTCCGCGTAGATGTAGCCGTACATGGCGAACTTCTCTTCGGGCTGGACGGCCTGCGGCGCGAAACGGGCCATCGCGGCACGGTAACGGTCGATGGCCGGCCCGCCCGCCTCGAACGGGCGGAAATAGACCGGAAAGGAGACCCCGCTCAGTGCCGGCCCTGCCGAGGCGAGCACGCCGCGGTCGTACCCGCTGGTCGAGACGGTCGAGGTGAGAGCCAGGTTCGCCTGGCGGGTGGCCTGCACGATGGCGGCCAGGTCGTCCACGGTGGTGAAGCCCATGAGCGCGTTCGCGCCGCTGTCGGCGATCTGCTGGGCCACCCTCGCCGGGCTGTCGGCGCTGGCCGCGAAGGGAATCAACGGGGCCACCTGCAGGCCGATGGACTCGAACGCGCTGCGGTACCGCGCGGCGAGATCCACCGTGAACGTCGCCCCCCCGGTGCTCACCATGGCGACCTTCGTCCCACCGTTGGCCAGGAAGTACCGGCCGATCGTCTCCGGCGCCGCGTCGTACACGTTCGCGAAGACATTCGGGTACTTGGCGTAGGAGGGCTGAGTGAGACCGATGTACGGGACTCCCTCCTTGGCCAGGGCGTCGAGGGAGCCGCCGCTGGAGGAGGTCACTCCCACCAGGCCGAAGGTGGAGCTGCTGAGCGCCTGGGTCACCCGCACGTTCGTGGACGGGGAGGCCGCGTCGTCCCGCCAGTCGTAGATGATGTGGCGGCCCTTGACCCCGCCCTCCTCGTTGACCAGCCCGATCCTGGCGTCAACTCCCAGCCGGGCCGACGAGAGCGCCTCGCTGCCCGTGCCCGTGTCGGAGAAGACGAAGCCGAACTTCACCTGGTCGGCCGTGACTCCGGGGCTGTCGCAGGGGCCGTTCGCCCCCGCGCCGGCCCCGGACGTGGAACAGGCGGTCAACGCGGCCGCGACGATCACGACCGCCAGACCTAAAGGTCCCGCCACTCCACTTTTGCGCATTCAGATCATCCTTAGGGTCCGTCGACGGAAGCGCGGGCGAAGCCGCGAGCCCCGGTGAACAAAGCCCCCCGTGACCCAGTGATGCGAGCCCCCGTACACATAGATCATTTAATTTGGTTTAAGGGATAGTAGCGACCGCCCCCCAGGACGCCGCACAAGCCCCCGACCCGCACAGACCTTGTTACTGACGTGCAGCGGACGAATTCGCAGGGCAGCGAGGACCGGCGCCGAAGCCGCCACGAAATTGTACAAATCGGCTACCGGTCAGCGGCCGGGGCGCGCCAAGGCGGCCTGCTCCCAGATCTGGCGGGACACCGCCTGCGGATCGGCCGCGAGGCGGGACGGCACGTCCCAGATACGGGTGATCGCCTTGCCGGCCCGGTAGACAGGCCAACCCGGGTCGCCGTTCGCCGCGAACGAGATCCAGGCCGAGCGCATCTGCTCCGACAGGTCGACGACCCCGGCCGGGACGGGATTGCCCAGCAGCATCGACGACATCGTCCCGACGAAGTTGCCGAACGTGAGCGGGTTGTCGATGCCGTGGCAGGCGCCGAGCGCGCCGCCGAAGGCCGGGCTCTGCCAGGCGAACTCGTAGCAGAAGGCGCGGCCGGGATGGTTGGCGACACACCACAGCGACGGCATCCGGAACACCGCGTCGGACAGGATCAGCGCGTGCAGGTCGGCGTCGGACAGCTCCGGGTGGGCCGCCCGGTAGGCACCGACCGCCGACGGCGGCAGCCCGACGGTGGCCGCGGTCGCCGCCGGGTCGACACCCGCGTCGTTGGCGCCGAGGACGAACAACCGGTACTCGTCGCGGGTGGACCCGGCCACGAGGTCGACCTCGCCACGCAGCCTGCGCCACGGCAGGTCGGGGACGAGCTCCCCGCCCAGGACCGGCGCGTACGGAGTGATCCGGCCCTCCTCACCCTGGACGGCGTGGATCGCCTCGGGGCCCACGGCGGCCAGGTCGCCGGCGGTGGCGCGCACCCCGAGGGCCGCGGCGATGCGCTCCGAGGTGGCCCGGGCGCGCTCCTGGGTGAGGAAGTCACCGGCGACGCTCTGGGCGATCGCGCGGCCGAACAGTCCCCGCCCCTCGTCCGCCGCCACCAGCACGGCCACCGAGGTGCCGCCCGCGGACTGGCCCATGATCGTCACATTGCCCGGGTCGCCGCCGAACTGCGCGATGTTGTCCTGCACCCAGCGCAGCGCGGCCAGCTGGTCGAGCAGGCCGCGGTTGAGCGGCGCGTCGGGCAGCCAGCCGAAGCCCTCGAAGCCGACCCGGTAGTTCACGGACACCACGACCACTCCCCCGCGGGCGAGCGTCGCGCCGTCGTACTCGGGCTGACTGGCCGAACCGATCATGAAGGCGTCGCCGTAGAACCACACCAGGACCGGCAGACCGCGACCGGTGGGATCGGGCGTCCAGACGTTCACGCTCAGGCAGTCGGTGCCGTCGCCGGGATGCCACAGCGACTCGGCGCCTCCCATCCAGGAGGTCTGCGGCGGGCTGGGGCTGAACCTGGTGGCATCCAGGACCCCCGTCCACCGCCCGGCTAAGCGGGGGGCGTCGAAGCGGGCCGGGCCGTCCAGCGGGGCCGCGTAGGGGATCCCGCTGAATACCGCGATGCCGTCGACATGGTCGCCTTGGACGTGACCGGCCGCCAGGCGCCTAACAAGGTTCATGTGAAGACCCCCAGGACGTAGCAGGTGCTCCCGGGAGACCGCTGTTCCACCCGGGACATCGAAGTCTCGCGCGTGACCTGCACTTTTGCGCTCATTGCCCGGGTGTCAGACCAATCGTCGAGAAAACAAATCGGGCAAAAACCGCTAAAAGTTCAGCAGTCGACGGAGGCGACAGCGTCTCCGTGCGAGGTGTGACCAAGAACCCACCGGTCGTACACGGACATCCCGCCGATGTGCGTGATACATATAGTTGTACTGTACAGCTAGTCTTGGGGTGCACATGGTCGCCAGCGGAGTCCCGAACGGAGCGAGCCCGAGCCACGGCCCGGGCACCGGAACCGGGACGGGCGCGCCGTCGCACGTCAGCGCCAGCGCCGTCGTCGCCGTCCTGGCCGCGGTCGGCGTCGTGGTCTCGCTCATGCAGACGCTGATGGTGCCGCTGATCCCGGTACTGCCGAAGCTCCTGCACACCAACGCGGGCGACGCCTCCTGGGCCATCACGGCGACCCTGCTCACCGGGGCCGTCGCGAACCCGGTCTTCGGCCGGCTCGGCGACCTGTTCGGCAAGCGGCGCATGCTGCTGCTCTCCGGCTACATCCTCGTGGCCGGCTGCCTCGTCTGCGCCCTGAGCGACTCCCTGGTGCCGATCGTGGCCGGCCGGGCCCTGCAGGGCCTCGGGCTGGCGATCATCCCGCTGGGCATCAGCATCATGCGTGACCTGCTCCCGTCGAAGCGGCTGATCCCGGCCATGGCCCTGATGAGTTCGTCGCTCGGCATCGGCGGCGCGCTGGGCCTGCCGATCGCGGCGATCGTCGCGCAGAACTTCGACTGGCACGTGCTCTTCTGGGGCTCGGCCATCGCCACCCTGATCCTCGTGGGGCTGGTGACGATCGTGGTTCCCGAGTCCCCCGTCCGGGGCTCCGGCAGCTTCGACCTGCCCGGCGCGGTGGCCCTCTCCGCGGGCCTCGTCGCGCTGCTGCTCGCCGTGTCGAAGGGGAGCACCTGGGGCTGGGGCAGCGGCACCACCCTGGGGCTGCTCGGGGGCGCGGTCGCCGTCCTGCTGGCCTGGGGCCGCTGGGAGACCCACACGAAGGCCCCACTGGTCGACCTGCGCACCTCGACCCGGCGCCCGGTGCTCCTGACGAACCTGTCCTCCACCGTGCTGGGCTTCGCGATGTACGCGATGTCGCTGATCTGCCCGCAGATCATGCAGCTGCCGAAGGCCACCGGGCACGGCCTCGGCCAGTCACTGCTCGCCACCGGCCTGTGGATGGCGCCGGCCGGGCTGATGATGATGGTCGTCTCGCCCTTCGCCGGACGCCTGATCACGGCCCGCGGGCCGAAGACCGCCCTGCTCTCCGGCACGGCCGTGATGACCGTCGGCTACGTCGCCGCGCTCGGGCTGATGGGCAGCCCCGCGGGCGTCATGGTCATCGCCTGCTCGATCAGCGCCGGCGTGGGCCTCGCCTACGCGGCGATGCCGACCCTGATCATGGCCTCGGTACCCGCCTCCGAGGGCGCCGCCGCCAACGGCCTGAACACCCTGATGCGCTCCATCGGGACGTCGACGTCCAGCGCCGTGATCGGCGTCGTGCTGGCGAACCTGACCGTCTCCTTCGGGGCGGCGCAGGTCCCGTCGCTGACCGGCCTGCGGGTGGGCTTCCTGATCGGCGCCGGCGCGGCGCTGGCGGCCTTCCTGGTGGCTCTCGCCATCCCGGCCCGCAAGGCGCCGGCACCCACCGTCGTCGTTCCCGACCAGCGCGACCCGCGCGCCCGATCGACCGACGCCATCGAGGCCGCCGAGGCCGGGGGAGTCACCGTGCCCGCTGGTGGGCCCGGCATCGACAGACCCGCCACCCTCACCATCCACGATCATTAAGGCACGCAAAGTCGCGATCGAGCCGTCAGTCGCGTTTCGGTGACCTCGGCATCCCGGTGTGCTTATGCTCTGAGCTGAATATTGATTAACGGCTAGCTATGGCGGTGGCTGCATGTACGCGGAGTCCGGCCCGGGCTGGGCAGGGGAACGCTTCGACCGCGGGCGCCGTCTCGCCCCGGGGCTCGGGCGGGCGGCGGCATGACCCGTCGGCCGCTCGCGGGACTGCAGATCGTGGAGTGCGCGAGCTTCGTCGCCGGCCCGACCGGCGGGATGACGCTCGCGCAGCTCGGGGCCGACGTGATCCGGGTCGACCCGATCGGCGGCGGCAGCGACTACCAGCGCTGGCCGGTGGCCCCGACCGGCGAGAGCTACTACTGGACGTCCCTCAACAAGGGAAAACGGTCCGTCGCGGTCGACCTGCGTTCCGGGGCGGGCAAGGAGCTGGTCGCCGCGCTGATCACCGCGCCGGGACCGGATCGCGGCGTCCTCGTCGACAACGTCGTCGGGCGGCGCTGGATGTCCTACGACACCCTGGCCACCCGCCGGCCCGATCTGATCCACCTCCGCGTCCAGGGCTATCCGGACGGGCGGCCCGCCGTCGACTACACGGTCAACGCCGAGGTCGGCCTGCCGGGCATCACCGGCCGGGAGGAGGGCGGCGCCCCGGTCAACCACGTGCTGCCGGCCTGGGACTTCATCACCGGGCTGACCGTGTCGACGGCGGTTCTCGCCGCGTTGCGCGACCGCGACCGCACCGGGGCCGGCGCGTTCGTCGAGCTGGCGCTGTCCGACGTCGCGCTCAGCGGCGTGGCGAACCTCGGCTGGCTGTCGGAGGCCGCCGCCCGCGGCACCGAGCGGCCCAGGCACGGCAACCACGTGTACGGCAGTTTCGGCGTCGACTTCACCTGCAGCGACGGCAACCGGGTGATGGTGGTGGCGCTCACCGAGGGCCAGTGGGCCGCGCTGTGCTCGGTGACCAAGACCGGCGAGGTGTTCGCCGCCCTGGAGACGGCGCTGGACGCCGACCTGGCCCACGAGGCCGACCGGTACCGGCTGCGGGAGACCATCGCCGCGGTGCTGCGTCCCTGGTTCGCCGCCCGGGACTACCAGCAGGTCAGCAACGAGCTCGACGCCGCCCGCGTGCTGTGGGGCCGCTACCGGGGCATGTCGGACGTCGTCGCCGCGCACGCCGCGAACCCGATCCCGCTGCTCGCGGAGGTCCGGCTGCCGGCGCACGAGCCGTCCTCGGGAATTGTCACGGGGATCACGGCGCGTTCACCGATGCGCTGGGACGGCGAGTACGGCGCGCCCGGCGAGGCGCCGCGCCTGGGCCAGGACACCGCGCCCGTCCTGGGCGAGATACTCGGCCTGACGGACGCCGAGATCGGCCGGCTGATCGACACCGGCGTGATCGCGCCCCCGGCCGGGGCGAGTGGGACGACGGGACGGGCGGGGCGGGCGGGATGACGATCGGATCGGTCGCCGAGGGGCCGTACTTCGACGAGCTGGCCGTCGGGCAGCGGTTCCGCTCCGCGCCGGGGGTCACGCTGACCGCCGGCCTCGCGGACGTCCACCGCTCGATCGTCGGCGGCCGGCTCGCGCTGGCCCTCGACACGGCCCTGTGCGCCGAGGTGACCGGAGCCGCGGCGCTCGCCCCGCCGAACGTCGTCTGGGACGTCGCCATCGGGCAGTCCACGGTGGTCACCCATCACGTGAAGGCCAACCTGTTCTACCGCGGGCTGGTCTTCCGCCGGGCGCCCGAGATCGGGGACACCCTGCGGACGTCCACCGAGGTCGTGGCGCTGCGGCAGAACAGCGTGCGGGCCGGGCGCCGGCCGACCGGGCTGGCGGTGCTGCGCATCACCACCGTCGACCAGCTCGACCGGCCCGTCCTGGACTTCTGGCGGTGCGCGATGCTCCCGCTGCGCGACCCCGAGCGGGCCACCGGGCACCGCGACGACATCGACGCCATCGGGACGACCGGCGCCGGTCCCGGCCCGGCGGGGCTCGGGGCCGTCGTCGAGGGCTGGGACCTCGGGCGTTTCGCGGCCGCGACCGAGGGGGCGGGCTTCGCCGATCTCAAGGTCGGGCAGAGCTGGCGGGTCGGCGGCGGCGACGTCGTGTCCAGCGCGCCCGAGCTGGCCCGGCTCACCCTGAACATCGCCCAGGTGCACCACGACGTCCAGGCCGGCGGCGGGCGGCGGCTGGTCTACGGCGGCCACACCATCGGCCTCGCGTTCGCCCAGGTCACGCGGGCGCTGCCACGGCTGGTCACCGTCACCGGCTGGCACGGCTGTGACCATGTCGGGCCGGTGTACGAGGGCGACACCCTGCGCGGCGACGTCACGGTGGAGGACCTCACCCCGCTCGCCACGGGTGGCGGCCTGGTCAGCCTGCGCTCGCGGGTCCGCGCCGACGGCGGCTCCGGCGGCAGCGGCCCCGGCGACAACCGACCCGGCGACGGCGGCCCCTCCCGGGAACCCGACCGGGACGTCCTCGACTGGCGCTTCGTCGCGGTCCTGCCCTGACCGACGCGCCGGCCGCTCCGGCCCGGTCATGAGGGCCCGCCGGGCGCGGCGCCGGCTGCCCCGATCGGGCAGACGGTCAGGATGATCGTGCAGGTGCCGCGAGAGAGCTTCCAGCCGTCCGCCGTGTGGATGAACCAGGCGGCCGTGGAGTACGAGCGGGGTCCGTCCGGCCGCCCGGCGATCGACAGCGGGACGGCCGGGTCGGTGAAGGTCAGCGTGAAAGTGGCCACGGCGTGCTCCGGTTCCGGCAGCGCCACGTCGTGCACGGTCACCCGCAGGGTGCTGGCCAGCCCGGGAAAACGCGCGAGGTAGCGCAGCCTGTCCTCGGCGAGCGCCGATCCGCCCTCGACCGCCCCGAGCGCCCGGTCCGCGGGCCCGCTCGTGGCGAAGGCCCGTGTGACGGTCTCGCGGACGGCCCGCTCGGTGTCCGGATCGAGCGTCGGCCGGACCCCCACGTCCAGTCCTTCGGCGACGCGGCGCAGTTCGTCCTCCGTCGTCGGGGTGCCACCGCCGACCTCGAGGAGCGGCCCGCCCTGTTCGGCCCAGACGAGGGCGAGCTCCTGTTCGGGGTCCATCCGGGTGAACAGGGCCGGCCGGCCCCGAACAGTCGTGCGGGTGAAGGTCCGCCGCGGCTGCGCGCCGCGCATCCTGGATTCGACGGTGTCGAGGCTCGGTGCCGGCCCCCAGGTGACCGTCACGTCGACGAACGCCCGCGGACTTCCGGACGTGGAGAAGTAGTCGGCGCGGTAGGCGATCGTGTCGGGGATGAGGTCGCTGCTGCCGGCGCCGAACGACGGGTCCTCGGCGAGGACCATCCCGGCGGGTAGCCAGGTGACGCTGACGCCGCCGACCTCTCGGTCGTGCCCCAGCCCGCTACCCGGCCCGGCCGGGCCCGTCGGCGCCGCTGTCGGGCTGGACGTCGTCGGGGCGGACGGCGGGCCGGCGGTCGGCGCCGGGCGGGCCGGCCTGACCTCGACGGTGTCGGAGTCCGACCGGGCCAGGCCCAGACCCGTGGGGATGGCGACCGCGAGCACCGCCACCGCCGCGGCGAGCGCGGCCCGCCGCCTGCGCCGGCGCAGGCGGAACCGCTCGCGCACCAGGCGGGTGGTGTCCGGGCGGGCCGTGACCTCGGCCGTCACGGCCCGCAGGGCCGCTCGTAGCTCCCGTTCGACGTCGATGGTCACGGGGTCCTCCTTTCCGCCGGCTGGACGTCGTCGAGGTGCGCGCCGGCCCGCAGCCGGGCGAGGCCGCGTGAGGCCTGGCTCTTGACCGAGCCGACGCTGCAGCCGAGCATGGCCGCTACCTCCGCCTCGGGCAGGTCGTCGAGGTAGCGCAGGACCAGCACCGCGCGCTGCCGGACCGGCAGGGTCATCAGGGCTTGGACGAGCTCGTCGCGCACCGACAGCCGGTCGGCGTGGTCCGGCAGGTTGGCCTGGTCCGGCAGGCCGATCTCGATGTCCGGGCCCCACGGCACCTCACGGATCCGGAACCGGCGCCACCGGCTGGCCGCCGCGTTGACCAGCGCCCGGCGCACGTACGCCTCCGGGTACCCGGCGGACACCCGCGGCCAGTGCCGGTAGGTGCGCTCCAGCGCCCCCTGGACCAGGTCCTCCGCCGCTCCCCGGTCGCCGACGAGCAGCACGGCGCAGCGCACCAGTCGATCACTCGTGCGTGCGACGAACTCCTCGAACGCCCGTTCCTCGCGTTCCAGCACCCGATACGTCCCTTCCGTGCTCCTGCCCTCCTTCAACGCCGCCGCCCGCCGTCAGGTTGAGCGCGACCCGAAGAAGCCCTGCGGCGCAAGGAGCCCGCGGCGGGGACGGGAGACACGGAGCAGCGGCCCCGCGGGCGCGGGCGGTGTCCCTGCGTGGCGCTCCGGTGGCACTTTCGGGTGAACCCGATCGGGTACCCATTGCTCACGGGCAGAACGGACGATAGCGTCCAAATCGCACTAAAGCTTCACAAGGGGAGGGGGTGGGACACCAGACCAGCCGTACTGCGCTGGTCGTTAACGCGAGGAGATTCGCGCATGAGTTCTGTCGGTTCCTGGAAGCGCCGCGTCCTGGCGCTCGCCGTCGCCGCGACGGCCTGCACCGTCGGCGGTGGCATCGTGGCGGGGCCCGCGCAGGCGGCCACCTGCTCCGACGTGGAAGTCGTGTTCGCCCGGGGCAGCGGTGAGCTGCCCGGCCTGGGCATCACCGGCAGCCCGTTCGTCAACGCCGTGAAACAGAATCTGCCCGGTAAGACGGTCGCCTCGTACGCCGTGAACTACGCCGCGGACTACGCGCAGACGTCGGCCGGCCCCGGGGCCACCGACATGACCCGGCACGTGAAGGCCACCGCGGCCGCCTGCCCGAACACGAAGTTCGTGCTGGGCGGCTACTCGCAGGGCGCCAGCGTCACCGACATCTCGATCGGGATCCCGACGTTCCTCGGCATCGGCGAGACCATTCCGACCGACCTCGCCCCGCGGGTCGCGGCGGTGGTCGTCTTCGGCAACCCGCTGGCGCTTACCGCCGGAAAGATCACCACGTCGAGTCCGCTCTACGGCCCGAAGGCCAAGGAGTACTGCAACCTCGGCGACCCCGTGTGCGCCTCGGGGTTCAACTTCTTCGCGCACATCACGTACGGCTTTGACGGCGGCGCCGCCGACGGCGGGAAGTTCGCCGCGACGAAGGTCCTCGCGCTGAAGTAGTCCGCACGCTGAAGTAGTGCCCGTGCCGAGGTGGTCCGTGCTGAAGTAGCCCGCACGCTGAAGTAGTGCCCGTGCCGAGGTGGTCCGTGCTGAAGTAGCCCGCACGCCGAGGCCGCGGTGAAAGCGGCCCGCCGGGACGAACGACGTCGTTCGTCCCGGCGGGCGGTCCGCCCCGCCCCGCCGCTACTCGGGGATGGCGCGCAGGTACTGCGCCATCGACAGCGGCGTGATGCTGAGAACCCCGGAGTCCACCGGCATGGTGATCCCGGTGATCCAGCGCGCCTCGTCGGAGGCGAGGAAGGCCACCGCCCAGCCGACGTCCCAGCCGGTGCCCGGGGTGCCGAGCAGGCCGGCCTCGTTGCGCAGTCTCGTGCGGAACCCGGCCCGTGGGTCCTGCCCGGAGACGGAGTTCACCATCGGGGTGGTGATGTGCCCGGGCGCGATCGCGTTGACCCGGATCCCCTGCCGGCCGTGCGAGTAGGCCATGTCGACGGTCATGGCGAGCATCGCGCCCTTGGCCGCCGAGTAGGCGATCGTGCCGTCGCCGCGCAGCGCGGAGATCGACGAGATGTTGACGATCGAGCCGGAGCCCTGCGCGGCCATCACCGGCACGGTGTACTTGGACGCCAGGAAGACCGTGCGCAGGTTCACGTCGAGGGCACGGTCCCAGGCCTCCTCGGAGAGGTCCACGACGGTGCCCAGCGAGGCCAGCCCGATGTTGTTGACGAGGATGTCGACGGTGCCGAAGTTCTCGACGGCCGCCGCGACCATCGCCTCGCACTGGTCCGCCCGGGTGACGTCGGCGGCGAACACCTTCGCCTTGCCGCCCTCGTCCTCGATCATCTTCAGGGTCAGTTCGGCGCGCTCGGGACGCAGGTCGACGAGCAGCACGCTCGCGCCCTCCCGGGCGAGCATCACGGCGCTGGCCTTCCCGGTGCCCATCCCGTCGCCCGGTGTCGAGCCGGCACCGGTGACGATGGCGACCTTTCCCTCGACCCGTCCGCTGTTCCTCGGCATTCGACGTCCCCTTCTCTCCCGCGGCCCTCACGGCCGCGTTCACCCAGGCCCAGGCCCGAACCCGGACCTGTGGCCGCGGTCAGCCGCGCCAGCGCGTCAGGAGAGCCGCGCCCGCCTCGATCCCGCCCACGTTGGTCACCGCGGCGACCTCCGCGCCGACCACCTGCCGCGCACCGGCCTCGCCACGGAGCTGGCGGATCGCCTCGGCGGTATGCCCGAAGGAGGCGTGCAGCCGCCCGCCGGACAGCTGCCCGCCCCAGGTGTTGAGCGGCAGGTCGCCGCCGAGCGCGATCCGCTTGCCACCCTCGACGAACGCGCCGGCCTCGCCGACGCCGCAGAACCCCATCGCCTCCAGCCACCAGACGGCCTCGATGGTGAAGCCGTCGTAGAGCTGGGCGACGTCGACGTCCGCCGGCCGCAGGCTGGTCCGGTTCCACAGGGCCGCCGCGGTGGCGTGGCCGACCCGGCCCATGTCCGCCCACTGCTCCCACGAGGGACGTCCGTCCACGACCCCGGCCATCGCCTCGACGGCGACCGGTGCCCGCAGGTCGGGGGCGGTCTCCGCCGCCGAGACGACGATCGCGGTGGCCCCGTCGACGGGAACGTCGCAGTCGTACAGGCAGATCGGCGTGGAGATCATGCGTGACGCCAGGTAGTCGTCGACGGTCAGCGGGTCGCGGTAGACGGCGTCCGGGTTGAGGGCGGCGTGCGCGCGCTGGGTCACCGGGATCCAGGCGAGCTGCTCGCGGGTGACGCCGTACTCGTGCATGTACCGGGTGGCGTAGGGGGCCACCTGGCACACCGGGGAGAGCGCGCCGACCGGCAGCAGCCAGGCCAGCGGACCCTCGGCCGCCGGGTGGATCGACCCGTAGGCGGGGCGGCCGCCGGCGTTGCGCGCGGCGCTGCCCTCCTTCACCGTCCGCCAGATGACCACGTGGCGGGCCTGGCCGGTCGCGACCGCCTGTGCCGGGCCGTAGAAGGGCAGGCTCATGCCCTCGACCTGGCCCTGCCGCCAGGTGGTGGTGAGGCGCAGCGCGTCCTGGATCTCGTACAGGTTGCCGTTGGCGTAGCCGGGCAGGTTGGCTTTGCCACCGCCGGGGAACATGGCCAGGCCGTCGATGTCGTCGACCCGCAGCCCGGCGTCCTCGATCGCCGCGTGGACGGCGTCGAGGGTCAGCTGGAAGCCGGAGCGGTCGAGACGCCGCCCGACGGCCGACTGGCCGACGCCGGAGAGCACGACCCGCCGCTCGAAGTGCTCGGTGCCCGTCACGCGCCCGCCCCGGCGCCGGCCTCAGGCGTGCGGTCGACGGCGGCGGAGCCGGGACCGGCGATGGCGCTGGGCACGGCGACGAAGCTGGGGACGGCGAAGCCGCCGGGCCCCGGCTCGAAGCCGACCTCGACCTCCAGGCCGATCGCCGCGGCCTGCGGGGGGCAGCCGCGCAGCCGGCCGGCCACCCGCACACCCGGATGGCCCGGGAACTCGACGAGGACGATCGCGTAGGGCACCTCCAGCCCGGGCAGCCAGCGCTGGTGGTTCACCGTGAAGCTGTAGACCCGGCCCCGCTCGGTGATCTCGACGAACTCCACCGGACGGCTCCGGCACACCCGGCAGGCACCGTACGGCGGGAAGGAGTCGGCCCCGCAGGCCGGGCAGTGCTCGACGAGCAGCCGGCCCTCCCGGGCCGCCGCCCAGAACGGTTCGGTCTCCTCGGTCACGGCCGGGGGTATACCTACGGTCGCGGTCAAGCTTCTCCCCCTCGCGCGGCTGACCTGCACCGCCTTCTCTTCGCGGCTTTCTCTTCGCGGCTTCCTGTCGCGGCTTCCTGTCGCGGCTTCCCTTCGCGACGAAGAGAAGTGTACGCTCACTCCGCTATTCTGCCACGCAGGCCCGGACCCGCGCGCGGGCACGCGTACAGCCGCCGAGTCCGCTCCCCGACCCGGACGACCCGGACGGCCCGGCCGCGCCGTCCGGCCGGCCGGCCGGCACCCGTTAAGGAGCCCTGGTTGCCAGGCAATCGCATCGTCTTTGGAGCCGCCGCCCTCCCCGAGCCGGACCGGGCGTGGCTCGCCGCCGCGGAACGCCTCCCGATCGAGTCCGTCTGGCAGGGCGGCCACATCCTCCCCCGGACGGGCACCGGAGAGGTGATCACCCGGCTCGCGCTGATGACCGCCTGGACGGAACGGGTCCGCGTCGGCACCTCGATCCTGCTCGCCCCGCTCTACCCCCCGGTGATCATCGCCAAGCAGCTCGCCGACCTGGACGTCCACAGCGGCGGACGGATCTCGGTCGGGGTCGGCGTCGGCGGCGAGTTCCCCCAGGAGTTCGACGCCGTCGGGGTGCCCGTCGCCGAGCGCGGGGCGCGCACCGACGAGACCCTGGACCTCCTCCGAGCACTGTGGGCCGGCGGCCCGGTGACCCACCACGGGAAGTTCTTCCACCTCGACGACGCGGAGCTGGTCCCGGTCGAGCTGCGCGGGGCGGACCGGCCGCCCCGGCGCCCCGGCGGCCCGCCGCTGCTGATCTCCGGCCGCAAGGGGCCCGCCATGCGCCGCGCCGCCCGCGTCGGCGACGGCTGGCTGCCCTACCTGATGTCACCGGACGCCTATGCCCGCACGGTCGGCACCGTCCGGGAGCACGCCGCCGCGGCCGGCCGTGACCTGGAGAAGGCCGATTTCGAGTGGATGATGTACCTCTACTGCTCGATCCGCCCGGACGGCGACCGCGCCCGTGACGACGTCGCGTCGTTCCTCGGCGGCGCCTACGGGAACAAGCCCGGCGGGATGCTCGAACGGGTCGCCCCCGCCGGCACGCCCGACGAGGTCGCCGCCCGCTTCCAGCAGTACGTGGACGCGGGGGTCCGCCACTTCGTCATCTCGCCGGCGGCGCACGAGAACACCCTCGAAGTGGTCCGACTCGCGGCCGAGGAGGTACTGCCCCGCCTCACCCTGCCGGCCGGCGACGTGGCCGGCGAGGTGACCGCCGGCGTGGCGGGCCGGGCGGCCGACGGAGCGGCTGACGGGGTGGCGCCGTGAGCGCCGCCCCCACCGGACGTCCCTGCGCGGGCCTGACGGTCGTCGAGGTCGCGGTCGGCACCAGCGATCTCGGCCTCGGCCTGGCGGGCGGCGTGCCCGGCATGCTCCTCGCCGACCTGGGCGCGCGGGTCGTCCGGGTCGTCGGGACGACGACGCCGGCGATCGACGAGCACGTGGCCTGGGGCGAGGTCTGGCACCGCGACAAGGAACTGGTCGTCACCGACGACGCCGCCCAGGTCCGGGACCTGCTCGCCGGCGCCGACGTCGCGTTCGTCTACGGGCCCGAGGCGCTCGTCGAGCGGCGCGGCCTGGGCCACCTCGACCTCCGGGCGGCCAACCCGGGCCTGGTGTACGTCCGCTGCCGGCCCAGTCGGACGTCCAAGGGCCGCGGGGAGGACTTCGGGCTGCTGGTGGAGGCGCGGGCCGGGTTCTGCACCCAGCTCGTCGGGCACCGGCCGGGCCCGGTCTTCGTCGACGCGCAGGCGGCCGGCAGCGGCACGGCCTTCCTGCTCACGACGTCCGCGCTCGCGCTGCTGCGCCGCCGGGTCGGGACGGGCACCGGCGGCTGGGCCGAGACGTCGCTCTACGACGGGCTGCTGTCCACCCTCGGGTGCATGATCGGGCGCTCCGAGCGCGCCGCCACCGAGATCGAGTCGTACTGGGAGAAGGGCTCGACCTTCCCGAACTTCCTGTACCGCTGCGCCGACGGCGAGCTGCTGCAGGTCTGGTTCGGCGGCAAGGGGATGTACGCCCGCCTCATCGACGTCCTCGGCGACACCCCCAGCGACGAGGGCTACTACGCCGACCAGATGACCGGGGCGCTCAACGAGCGTGCCCGCCGCTGGCGCTCGCCGTTCGCGCTGCGCCCGCGCGAGGACTGGCTGAACCGGCTGCGCGCGGCGGGCATCGCCTGCGAGCCGGTGCTGCGCCCCGGCGACGCGCTGACCGACCCGCACCTGGCCGAGGTCGGCCTGGCCGTGACCCGCGCGGAATCCGGCCACCGGGACGTCGTGGTCGGCTCGCCGATCTCCGTGCGCCCCGTGCGCCCCGCACTCGCGGACGGCGACCCGGCGGCGGCCGGCACAGGAACCGCGGCCGGCGCGTCCGGGCGTCTCCTGCGGGGGGTTCGCGTCCTGGACTTCTCCGCGTTCGTGGCCGGGCCGCTGGGTGCCCAGATCCTCGCCGACCTGGGCGCGGAGGTGGTCAAGGTCGAGCCGCCCGAGGGCGAGGCCATGCGGGCCGCCGCCTACGCGGTGGCCGCCTGCCAGCGCGGCAAGCGCAGCCTGGCGATGGACCTGAGGGCTCCCGAGGCCCGGCCCGTCGTGGAACGGCTGATCCGGTGGGCCGACGTCGTCGTGCACAACTTCCGGGTCGGCGTGGCCGAACGGCTCGGCATCGACGCGGAGACCGTCGCCCGGCTCAACCCACGGGCCGTGTACTGCCACGCCAGCGCCTTCGGCCCGACCGGGCCGCGGGCGAGGTACCCCGGCAACGACGCCCTGATGCAGGCGCTGACCGGCCTGGAGCAGGCCGTCGGCGGCACCGGCAACGACCCGGTCGCCCCCACCTGGATCCCGCTGGACGTCAGCGGCGGCTGGGTGGCCGCGACCGGGATCCTGGCCGGCCTGTACGCCCGGGAGTCGACCGGGTGCGGGCAGCGGGTGGCGACGAGCCTGCTGGGCGCCGGGATGCTGCTGCAGAGTGGGGTGTTCCAGCGCGACGGCGAGCGGGTCCCGACCCCGGCGCTCGACTCCACCCAGACCGGGTACGGCCCGGGCTACCGGATCTACGCCGGCGGCGACGACCACTGGTTCGCGCTCGTCCTGCCCGACCGGGACGCCTGGGCCCGCCTGCGCGAGCTGACGGCGGCCGACGGCCTGCCGGAGTCCTACGCGCCGCTGCGCGGGGGCGTGGACGACGCGCCGGCCCGCCGGGCCGAGACGGTCCTGGCGGGCGTGTTCGCCGCCGCGCCGGCCGCCGAGTGGGTGGCCCGCCTGCGTGGGGCCGGCCTGCTCGCCGACCTCGTCGAGCCGCTCGACCGAGACGGCTTCCGCCGCGCGGTGCTGGACGACCCGGTCAACCGCCAGCTCGGGCGGGTCGCCTCGTACGAGGTCGCCGACTGGGGTTGGTTCGAGCAGATCGGGATCCTGCCACGGTACGGCCCGGCCGGCCCCGGCCCCGGCACCGACCCGGACCCGGACGCCGGTGCCGGCACCGGCGCGGGACCGGGACCGGGCGGGCTGATGCTTCCGGGCGTCGGTGAGCACAGCGTCGCCGTGCTCACCGACCTCGGCTTCCCCCCGGCGGAGATCGACGCCCTCCTGGCCGCCAAGGCCGTCCGCCAGACCTGATCCTCGCAAGAGGGAAAAAGTGTATGCTCACTTACCAGACTGACGCCGCGAGAATCAGCCTCGTGGCCTACCCGGCGCCGAAGCTGACCGCACCTCACAGCCGGCCAGCGCACCGCGCGCGAGTCCCGGCACTTCAACCGGCGCGGCGGGTGTTCCCTGAATCGTTCTCCCGGAGGTGGCACGCGGTGGACTACCAGCTGATCGATGCCGATGGCCACTACTACGAACCCGACGACTGCTTCTCCCGGCATATCGAAGCCGCCTTCCGGGATCGCACCGTCCGGGTGGAACGCGGGGCCGACGGCCTCGGCCGGGTCCATCTCGGCGACCGCCGCACCTTCATGAGCGTGATGCCCGGGGATTACGCGTCCGCCCCCGGCGCGCTGCAGGGCCTGTTCGTCGGCGAGGTGGCGGACGGCTTCACCCACCGCGAGGTCCTGAACGCGAAGGACCACCCCGCGTTCATCGAACGTCCCGCGCGGCTGGACCTGATGGACGACCAGGGCGTCGAGGCGACCATCATGCTGCCCACCCTGGGTGTGGCCGTCGAGCAGGACATGGCCGACGACGTCGAGCTGACCTACGCCAGCCTGCGCGCGTTCAACCGGTGGCTCGAGGAGGACTGGGGCTACGCGGAGCAGGACCGGATCTTCGCCGTTCCGATGCTCTCCCTGCTCGACCTCGACCACGCGGTGGCCGAGCTGAGGCGGGTGCTCGACGCCGGCGCGCGGCTGGTGCACCTGCGCCCCGGGCCGGTGGGCGGGCGCTCCCCCGCCCACCCGGACTTCGACCGGTTCTGGGCGACGGCCGCCGAGGCCGGGGTCGGCGTCGTCTTCCACGTCTCCAACAGCGGCTACAACGCGGTGTACGGCCAGCTCTGGTCCGAGGACGCGGGCAACCCCTCGCACCTGCAGTCGCCGTTGCAGTGGGCGCTGTGCAACACCGAGCGGCCGATCGTCGACACGCTCACCGCGCTCACCCTGCACAATCTGTTCGGCCGACACCCCGACATCAAGATCATATCGATCGAGAACGGCAGCAGCTGGGTGCGGCCGCTGCTCAAGACCGTCGACAAGGCCGCCGCGCTCGGCCGGCGCGGCCCGATGATCGGCGGCACGCTCACGGCGAAGCCCAGCGAGATGCTCGCCGAGCACCTGTGGGTCTGCCCGTTCCCCGAGGACGACGTGCACGACCTCCTCAGCGTGCTCGGCCCGGACCAGGTCCTCTTCGGCTCGGACTACCCGCACCCCGAGGGACTCCGCCAGCCCCAGGACTACGTCAGGCGCCTCGACGCCTGCGACCCGCTCACCCGGCGCAAGGTGCTGCGCGGCAACACCGCCGACCTGCTCCGCATCCCCGACAAGGCGTCCGCGACGTCCGCGTAGGAAGTCGGCGGGGCTGTCAGCGCGGGACTGTCAGCCTGGGACTGTCAGCCTGGGGCCGCCAATGCGGGGCCGCCGGCGCGGGGCTGTCGGCGTAGGCCGGTTGACGTAATAGGCCGGTTGACGTAATAGGCCGGTCAGCGCGAGACGGTCGGTGCCGCACCGGCCGGCCTCCTCGCCATTTCATTTCTCTCTCGCCTTTTCGGATCAGATTCGACCGAGATCGAACCCGGAAAGGGCGAGGAGGATACGAAAAGGCGAGTAGCCGTCGCCACTTCCGGGGCATCTCCGGCGGGAGACCATCGAAGCGAGTTGCCGCAGCCACCCCATGCGCCGCTCACACAACTCACTTCGGCGTGAACCCGTCACTTCGACGTGGACCCGTGAACGGTGAACCCCACGCGGGCACGGACCTGCGGTGTAGGTGTGGGTGGGGGGTGCGTGGTGGTTCAGGGCTGGGATGTGGGCTGGGCGGCGCCACGGGCACGGAGCAGGCGGCCTGGGGCGGCGCCGGGGATGTCCTTGCCGTACGAGCGGGTGGCCACGCCGTTGACCCACACGTGCTCGATGCCGGTGCTGCGCACCACCAGACGGTCGGCGCCGCCGGGCTGGTCGTACACCCGCTCGACCGGGGTGGTGCCCACCGTCGCCGGGTCGAAGGCGACCAGGTCGGCGTGGAAGCCCTCCCTGACCAGCCCGCGGCCGTCCACCCGGAAGGCCTGGTGGGGATGGCCGGTGAGGCGCCAGACCGCGTCCTCCAGCGAGATCGCGCCGCGCTCGCGCACCCAGTGCCCGAGCAGGTGGGTGGAGTAGCAGGCGTCGCAGAGCTGGTTGGCGTGGGCGCCGGCGTCGGAGAGCCCGAGCAGGGTGCGCTTGTCCGCCAGCAGCTGGGCGATCTCGGCGTCACCGTCGTTCTCCAGCACCACCCGGAACCGGGTGGGGACGCTGTCCGAGAGCGCGAGGTCGAGCAGAAGATCGAAGGGAGTGGTGCCCCGCTCCCGCGCCAGCCGGTCCAGCGGGATGCCGACGACATCGTGGTGCGCGCCGGTCTCCTCGACGTCGATCTTGGACCAGCGGTGGCTCCACGCGCTCAGCGTCACGTCGCGGGCCCGGTCCCGCCAGGAGGCGTCCCGGTAGAGGTCGGCCCGCTCCTCGCGCGGCCGGGCCAGCGCCTCCTTCCACTCGTCGATCTCGGCGAGCGGCACCGGGTCGTCCATCGTGATCTGCATGACGATGGGGCGGCAGGCGATCTGCGGGTAGACCTCGCCGGGCAGCGCCCCGCCCCGCTGGACGGTGCGCAGCGCCGCGCCCGGCTTGTCCGCGCGGGCGACCAGCGCCGTCCACGTCACCGGGACGCCGAAGCGGGTGGCCAGCTCGGAGAACTGGTCGATGAACAGGCCCGGCCCGATCGAGACCTGGACGACGCCGCGCCCGAGCTCGCCGAGCACCGAGACCAGCGAGTAGACCTCGTCGACCTCGGCGAAACGGCTCGGCACGGGACGGCCGTAGGCGCCCTGGTGGGCGGGCTGACGGGAGGTGGAGAAGCCGATGGCGCCGGCGTCGAGGGCCTCGCGGACGATCTCGCGCATCCGCTCCAGCTCGGCGGGTGTCGCCGGGCGCTCCGCACCCCCGACCACGAACGCGCGTAGCGGCGAGTGGCCGATGAAGGCGCCGACGTTGAGGCGCTTGGGCCGCTGGTCGAGGGCGGCGAGGTACTCCGGGAAGGTCTCGAAGGACCAGGAGATGCCGGCGTCGAGCGCGTCGAGCGACATTCCCTCGACGTTCTCCAGGATGCGCATGACGGTGTCACGGTGCTCGGGCCTGGTCGGCGCCACCCCGAAGCCACAGTTGCCCATGATCACGCTGGTCACGCCGTGCCAGCTCGACGGTGTGAGGTCGCCGTCCCAGAGGATCTGGGCGTCGTAGTGGGTGTGCACGTCGATGAAGCCGGGCGCGAGGGTGAGCCCGTCGAGGTCGACGACCTCGCAGTCGGGCGTCGGGATGAGCTCACCGGGGGCGCCGACGGCGACCACGCGGCCACCGCTGACGGCGACCTCCGCGGCGCGGGCCGGAGCACCCGTCCCGTCGATCAACGAGGCGTGGCGCAGCAGCAGATCCATCGAAACTCCGATCGGTCGCCCGCGGCAATGACAGTTCTCAGAAGATAGCAAATACTCGCTCACTTATCGACGACTGTTCACCGGTCGACGACCGCTCACCGACTGCCTGCGCTCACTGATTGCCGGCACTCACCGACTGCCGGTGCTCACTCACTATCGGTGCTCATTGAATGTCAGCGCTTATTGAATGTCAGCGCTCACCGGTCGCCGGCGGCGGCCGGGACCAGTTCGCGCCGCAGCTGGGCGACCTCGGCGCGCCACCGCTCCACGGCGGCCTCCTTGATCTCCGCGTAGCCCTTGACCGCCTGCACGGACTCGGCGGCCCGGACCAACGTCTCGTAGGGGACGGCGGACCCGGCCGGGTCCGGTCGGACCAGGTCGGTGATCAGCGCCTCGTACTCCGCGATCACCGCGCGCTCGGTGCGGCGGTCGGGGTCGTAGCCGAAGAGGTCGAAGGGCGTCCCGCGCAGCCGCTTCAGCGCCCGCAGGCCGTGGAACGCGACGGCGTAGGGCCAGCCCATCGGCAGCTTCCTCGACACGCCCAGCCGGCGCAGGGCCGGCGGGTGGAGGTGGTAGGTCACCTTGTACGGGCCGTCGATGCCGAGGTCACGCGCGACGTCGTCGTAGTCGGTCCTCAGGTGCAGCCGGGCGACCTCGTACTCGTCCTTGTAGGTGAGGACCTTGTGCCAGGAGTCGGCGACCGCCCGGGTGAGCTCCCACCCCCTGGCCTCGTCATCGCGCGCCGACGCCTGCTCGACCAGGCCGAGGAAGCGCCGCGCCAGCGAGTCGCCCGAGTAGTCGATCACCTGGGCGGCCCGGCGGACCAGCAGGTCACGCAGCGCCGGGGGCGGCGGGCGCTCGGCGACGAGCGCCGCCGCGCGGGCCAGCGCCGCCGGCGACGGGTCGGTGAGGCTGGGCTGCCTGCCCGGTGCCGGCCCGGCGCCGGTGGTCCCGCTGCCAGCGGACCCCGCACCCGCGGGCCCGGCGAGGCTGGCCTCGGCGGCCGCCGGGTCGTGCGCGGCCCAGCGGCCCCACTCGAAGGCCTCCCGGTTCTTCGCCGCGGCCCGGCCCTGCCGGCGCATCGCGTGCTCGACGTCGTCCAGCGTGAACGGCAGCCCGCCGAGCTGGAAGGCGGCGCCGAGCAGGACGACGTTGCCGAGGAGCTGGTCGGCGAACACCCGCTCGGCGATCCGCCGCCCGGCGATGAAGGCGACCCGCTCGGGGCCGACCTGGTCGGTGATCGCCCGGCGCAGCTGCGCGTCGTCGGGCGCGGTCACGCCGCCCTGGAGCATCGGCGTGGTCGGGGTCAGCTCGGTCTCGACGACCGCCACGGTGTGGCCGGGGCGGACCCGTTCCAGCTGCGGCCCGCCGGCGGCCTGCAGGATGTCGCCGGAGAGGTAGAGGTCGGCCCCGCCCGGGCCGACCGTCGCCGAGCCGATCTCGGCCCTGGTCGCCGCCAGGTGCAGGTGGGAGACCACGGCCCCGGCCTTCTGCGACAGGCCGGTCTGGTCCACACCGCCGACGACGAGGCCGGCCGACTCGGCCGCGGCCGCGAGGATCCGGCTGGCGGTGATGATGCCCGTCCCGCCGATGCCGGTGACGTAGATGCCGTACTGGCCGTCGACGCCCGGGTTGGCGGGCACCGGCAGGGTGCCGGCGGGCAGCGCCGGCCGCGCCGACCCCGACCCGCCTGTCCCGCCGGCCGCGCCATCGGTCCCGCCGGCCGCCGCGGCCCGCCTGGCCTTCGCCGCGCGGCGGGCCTGACGCTGCGCCGGGGATCTCGTCCACGGCCAGGTCCGCGACCGGGGCTGCACGGTGACGAAGGACGGGCAGTCGCCGTCCAGGCAGGTGTAGTCGCGGTTGCAGGACAGGTCGTCGACGCGCCGCTTCACGCCGAGCTCGGTCTCCACCGGGAGCACCGACAGGCAGTTGCTCTTGGCGCCGCAGTCGCCGCAGCCCTCGCAGACGGCCTCGTTGATGACGACCCGCCGGGGCGGCTCGGGCAGCAGCCCGCGTTTGCGCAGCCGCCGCGACTCCGCCGCGCAGCGCTGGTCGTAGATGATCACGCTGACGCCGGCCACGCCCCGCAGTTCCTCCTGCACCTCCGGGAGGTGGTCCCGCCCGAGCACCCTGACGCCCGGCGCCCAGCGGGCCCGGCGGCCGTAGCGCTTCGGATCCTCGGCGCACACCACGACGCGGCGCACGCCCTCGGCCTCCAGCGCCCGGGTCATCGCCGGGACGTCCATCAGCCCGACGACGTCCTGGCCGCCGGTCATGGCGACCGCGGTGTTGTACAGGATCTTGAACGTGACGGCGACCCCGGCGGCGACGCTCGCCCGGATCGCCAGGATGCCCGAATGGCTCAGCGTGCCGTCGCCGAGGTTCTGGATGAGGTGCGGCTCGTCGACGAACGGCGCCAGCCCGATCCACGGCACGCCCTCGGCGCCCATCGGGGTCGGCGGCAGGCTGGTCATGCCCTGGTGCCGGGTCTCGAAGTACATGATCCCGTGGCAGCCGACGCCGCCGCCGACGAGGGCGCCGTCCGGGAAGACCGTCGAGCGGTTGTGCGGGCAGCCGCTGCAGAAGCCCGGCGGGCGGGACGGCAGCGCGAGCAGCGGCAGCGCCGTCCGCCGCGGCTCGTCGCGCCGGCCGGCGGCCAGCGCCGGGCGGACCCGGACGAGGGCCCTGCCGACCGCGGCCGGGTCCAGCTCACCGACCGTCGACAGCAGCGCGCGCCCGTCCAGGTCCTTCTTGCCGGCGACGGGAGCCGTGATCCCGGCCTGGTGCAGGATCGAGCGCAGCTGCGTCTCGACGAACGGCCGCTTCTCCTCGACGACGAGGATCTCCTCGACCGACCGGGCGAACTCGACGACGGTGCTCTCGACCACCGGGTACGTCATCGCCAGCTTGAGCACGCGGACCCCGGCCGCGGCCAGGTCGCCGGGGCGGACACCGAGATCGGCGAACGCCTGGACCACGTCGAAGTACGTCTTGCCGGCGCACACGACGCCCAGCGGCGCGCCCGGCCCGGCGCCGACCACCCGGTCCAGGCCGTTGTGCCGGACGTAGGCCTGCGCGGCGCGCAGCCGGTGGTCGACGACGAGCGCCTCCTGGCCGGGCACCGCGTGCGGACCGACCTTGGCCTGCGGCCGGTGCCGCCACGGCACGCCGTCGACCAGGATGTCCTCGGGATCCTCCGGGGTGTGCCGGGCAAGGTCGAGGTCGACGCTGCCGATGCCGTCCGCCACCGCCGTGACGATCTTCATTCCCACCCAGGAGCCGCCGTACCGGGACAGCCGGTAGGCGTGCACGCCCAGGTCGAGGACCTCCTGCTGGTCACCGGGATACAGCACCGGGACGCAGGCGTCCTCAAACGTGTACTGGCTGTCGCAGGGCAGCGTGGACGACTTGGCGGTCGGGTCGTCGCCGCAGAACATCACGACGCCGCCGTTCGGGCCGGCGCCCATGGCGTTGGCGTGCCGCAGGACGTCCCCGCACCGGTCGAGGCCCGGGGTCTTGCCGTACCAGGCGCCGACGACGCCGTCGACGCCGGCGTAGCCGCTGACCGCGCCCATCTGGCTGCCCCACACCACGGCGGCGCCGAGCTCCTCGTTCAGCCCCGGCCGGTGCAGGACGCGGTGCTCGGCCAGCTGGTCGCCGAGCTTGTCCAGGGTCAGGTCGAACGTGCCCAGCGGCGAGCCCGGATAGCCCGACACCATCGTCGCGGTGGTCAGGCCGTCGCGGGCGTCCAGCCGCTCGCGCAGCACGAGCAGGCGCGCCACGGTCTCGACGCCCGAGAGCAGCGCCGCAGCGGGCGGGGCGGGCACGGGGGGCTCGGCCGCAGGCGGATCGGCGACGAGCGGCCCCTCCGACGGGGACGCCTCGATCACGTCACCGGCCGCCGCGGGCTCGCCGGTCACCCCGGTCACGGGAACATCCGCGGGTTCACATACGCGAACTCCCCGCCCTTGACCACCGCGCGGCGGCGGTCGGGATCCTGCAGCACGGTGATGTCGACGAGCGGGTCGCCGTCGACGATCAGCAGGTCGGCGAGGTGACCCGCGCGGACCTGGCCGACATCCAGGCCCACCAGCGGGCCCAGGTTCCGGGTCGCCGTGTCGATCGCCTCCTGCGGTGACATGCCGACCAGCTCCACGTAACGCTGCAGCTCGGCCGCGTAGGTGCCGTGCCTCGTCCACTGGTGGCCGAAGTCGCCGCCGGCCAGGATGCGGATGCCCGCCGCGCGCAGCAGGCCGATGCCCTCGACCTGGGCGCGGAACTCCCTCTCGTAGCCCGAGCGCTCGATCTTCTCCGCGGTGACGCCCCAGGGCTCGGCGTGGCCGCTGACCATGGCGTACAGGTAGTGCAGGCCGGGGCACACCCAGACGTCGTCCCGGCGGGCCTCGAGCTCGCGCACCGCCTTGTCGTCGAGGAAGCAGGCGTGGTGGATGACCCGGACCCCGGTGCGCGCCGCCATCGCGACGCTGTCCGACCCGCGGGCGTGCACCGTGATGAACGCCCCGTACCGGTCGGCCTCGTCGACGGCCGCGGCCAGCATCTCGTCGTTCATGTAGAGGTCGTCGGAAGGGTACTCGGGGACGATGCCGTCCCCGGAGACGAACAGTTTCAGCGCCCTGACGCCGGTGTCGCACTGGCGGGAGACGGCCTCGCGGAGGTCCCGGGCGTCGGAGACGACGGTGGTCATCCCGGTGTCCGCGCTGATCGCGCCCCGCTCGGTGATCATCGTGCCGCTCGGGACGACCCGCGGGCCGGGGATGAGGCCCCGCTCGATCGCGTCCCTGGTGCGCACGTCGTCGAGCGGCTGGGAGACACCGGCCCCGACGACGAGGGTGTAGCCGCTCTCCAGGAACGTCCGGGCCACGGCGGCGACGTCGAGCGCGTGCGGCGCGGCCGGCGCGTTCGCGACGGCGACGTGGTCGAAGACGAAGTCGAGCGGCCAGCTCATGTGCACGTGGGCGTCGCCGAGCCCGGGTAAGACGGTCGCCCCGTGCAGGTCGACGACCCGGGCCGAGCCCGAGTCGATCTCGATCCGCCCCGCCGCCACCCGCGCGATCCGGTCGCCCTCGATCAGGAGGTCACCGTCGGCGATGACAGCCGGCCCGGTGCCGGTGCCGGGAGCGGAGTCGGTGCCGGGAGCGGAGCAGGTGATTATCTTCGCGTTCCGGATCAGAGTGCGATCGGTCATATTCGCCTTTCCTCCCGACACGTCGGCGGCGCGCCCGCCGCCCCGGCGGCGAACCCCGTTCCGAGGGTCACCCGCGGTCGCCCCTCGGCGCCACCTTCCGACGACCGCCGCTAGATGATCACGGTCCGGGTGCCCTCGGCGCGGTCGAGCAGGGCGATGCCCTCGTTGATGTCGTCCAGCCGGATCCGGTTGGACACCATCGCGCCCAGGTCGAGCCGGCCGGTCTCGGCCAGCCGGATGAACCGCGGCAGGTCACGCAGGATCTGGGCACCGCCGACCACGGAACCGGCGAGCCGCTTGCCGGAGAAGATCGCCGAGATGGCCGGCAGGGTCAGGGTCGCCGTCGTGGACGGCATGCCGACCAGCGTGACCACCCCCTGCTTACGGGCCATGTCGAAGGCCTGCACCATCAGGTCGGGCAGCCCGACGACCTCGAAGCTGAAGTCCACCCCGCGCCCCTCGGTCAGCGCGCGCACCTGCTCGACCGGGTCGGCCCGCGCCGGGTCGACCACATGGGTGGCACCGGCCCGCAGGCTGGCCTCCCGGCGGCCGGGCACGAGGTCGACACCGATGATGGTGGCCGCCCCCGAGATGCGCGCGCCCTGGATCACCGACTGCCCGACCCCGCCACAGCCGATCACCGCGACGGACGAGCCGGGGGTCACCCCGGCGGTGATGAGGGCCGCGCCGAGCCCGGTGGTCACCCCGCAGCCGAGCAGCGCCAGTTCCTCGTCGGCCAGGTCGGTGGCGGTCGGCACGACCGAGGCCTCGTCGACCACCATCGCCTCGGCGAACGTGCCGCAGCCGCACACGGCGGCCGCCGTGCGGCCGTCGGCCAGGGTGAACCGCGGCGCCGCCTTGACCGGCCCGCCGAGCTCACAGTGGTTCGACATGCCGTTGACGCACCACCAGCAGGTGCCGCAGGCCGGCGAGACGGCGGCGAGCACCCGCTGGCCGACCTTCACCCGGCGGACCTCGGCGCCCACCTCCTCGACCACACCGCACGCCTCGTGACCGGGAACGATCGGCAGCGGCAGCGGCGACTGCCCGTTGATGACGTGGAGATCGGTGTGGCAGATACCGCTCGCGGCGATGCGCACGAGCACATCCCGCGGGCCCACGGCAGGCTGGTCGAGATCCTCGACTACCAGCGGCTTCCCGGCCTCGTACGCGACGGCGACCCGCACCGGCGACCCTCCTGTCAGCACCGCCGGCCCCAGGGATCGTGACGGGGGCCGCGCGCAACGCCGAGGATATTCAGTAACCGCTCACTCCACAAGAGGCTCGCCGACAGGCCTGCTTATATTGCGCCCAGCTCCGCTCTGGGCAGGTAAGTATGTGAGCACCCTGTTAGCATGGCGCCCTACGGATCCGTCCCTGGCGTGCCGGGCCCGGCGCGACGACGTCGATCGTGAGGTTCTCGTGGGATCGTTGGATGGCCGCGTAGCCATAGTCACCGGCGCCAGTCGCGGGATCGGGTCGCGCGTCGCGACGCGCCTGGCCGCGGAGGGGGCCGCGGTCGCGCTGGTCGCGCGCACGGTCGACGCGGGTACCTCCCGGCTGCCCGGCTCGATCACCGAGGTGATCGAGAGCATCAGGGCCGGCGGCGGTCACGCCGTCGCCGTTCCCGCCGACCTCACCGCGCCCGACGACGTCGAGACGATCATCGAGCGCGCGCAGGCGGCCGTCGGCCCGGCCGACATTCTGGTCAACAACGCCGGGGTCAACTTCTACGGGCCGGCGCTCGACATCCCGCCGCGCCGTTACGGGCTGATGTTCCAGATGATGGTCCACACCCCGTTCCGGCTCTGCCAGCTGGTGGTTCCCGGAATGGTCAGCCGCGGGCAGGGCTGGATCGTGAACATCACGTCAAAACAGGCCCGGCACCCGATCGGCCCGCCCTATCCGGAGTGGGCCAGCGACGGGTGCGTCCCGTACGGCATGTGCAAGGCCGCGCTGGATCGGCTGTCCACCGGTCTGGCCGCGGAGCTGGCGGGCACCGGGGTGGCCGTGAACGCGCTCGGGACGTCCGGGCTGGTCATGACGCCCGGCGTCGCCGCCGTCTCGCCGCACACCCCGGACAACGCCCCGGTGGAGCCGGACGAGGCCATGGCCGAGGCGGCCCTGCTGCTGTGCAGCGGGAACCCCGCCGAGTTGACCGGGCGTATCACCTACAGCATGGAATACCTTGGCAGGCCGTTCCCGGACGGGCCGTGGGCCCTGTCCGCCACGTTCTGACCGGACACCACGCTTTCCGGCCGACCCGGCGGCACGGCCGCCACCGGGCCACGAGCGAAACGGCCGCCACCGGGCCACGAGCGAAGGAGGACCTGTGCGTATCGAGGTCGACCCGGACCGCTGTGAGGGTCACGCGCGTTGTTGGGACATCAGCCCCGGCGTCTTCGAGTTGGACGAGCAGGGCCACGGCACGGTCATCCTGTCGGAGATCCCGGCGGAGCTGGCCGAACAGGCGGCGGACGCCGCCCGCAACTGCCCGGAGCGCGCGATCACCATCAGCGACTGAACCGGAACAGCGACTGAACCGGAACCGGCCCGCCGACCCGTGCTGTCACGGGTCGGCGGGCCGGTTCCGGTTCCGGGTGGACTCAGCCGGGTGGTGGACTCAGCGGGCGCCAGATGCCCCGGGCCGGTCGAGTGTCCCGAGCAGCAGATGGGTGTCCTGCTGGAAAACCCGGATCTCGCGGACCAGCCCGGCCGTCACCGTGATCAGCTCGACGACGTCGACCGTCGCCGAGCGGCCGGTGGACGTCGCCGTCCAGGTCTGTGTGGTCAGCTGGACGACCAGGTCACCGCATCCGGAGATCCTGGGTGGGCTGATCACCCGGGTCCAGTACCGGCCGAACTCGACGCCCATCCGGCGCGCGCCGGCGTGGCCCTCGTACCAGCCGCCGTGCGGCAGGGACGCGGGCTGCTGCATCCGGATCTCCGGGTCGAACAGCGCGAACGCCCCGGCCGCGTCGGCGGCCAGGAACCGCCGCGCCAGCTCCTCGACGATCGCGACGGGGTCCTTCTCCTCGGCCTCCTCGGCGCTCACGTCACTTCCCGCCGGCCGGCGCGGCCCGGCGCTCCCGGTACGCCCGGATCGTCTCGGTGAAGCCCCGGTGCAGGTGCTGTGGAGCCGGCTCGTTGCGCCCGAACACCACCGTGTCGACGATCCCGGCCCGCAGGCCGGGCTCCGTGCGGCCGGCGACCCAGAAGTCCTCGCCGTCCACCACCGTCTCGCAGATCCACGGTGCCATGTCGACGGCCTTGGTCCGCTCCTCGGCGGACAGCCCGGGACGCAGGTAGACCGAGTGCAGGACCCGCGACGTGGTGCTGTCGACGGGCAGGATCTGCCACAGCTCGACGTGCCGGCTGTCGAAAGTCAGACAGGTGTTGGGGAACAGCGAGTACTGCGGGCTGAAGTGCTGCGTCACATCTCCCCACTCGCTTTCCGGGGTGTCGCGCAGCGCGTCGATGGAACGCAGCGCCGAGGCGTTGCGCAGGTGCCGCCCCAGCGGGTCGAAGGTCAGCACCCCGCCGTAGGCGTAGGTGCGCAGCGTCTTCCGGTGCAGGTAGTTGAAGTGGTAGTTCTCCCGGAAGGTGTCGAGGGTGACCTTCCAGTTCGCGGTGACCTCGTGCGGGTGCGGCTCGCTGTGCTGCTCCCAGCCCGCGAAGTCGAGCATCTCCAGCTCGCCGGCCAGCCGCGGGCCGAGGTAGTCGTCGATGTCGAGCGGCTGGCCGGGGCGCAGCCGCCCGACGATGAGCCCGTAGCCCTCGGCGACCGGGAGCTCGACGAGGCCCTTGTCCGCCAGGCACATCCCGTCGAAGTACTCGGCCGAGGGCACCCCGACCAACCGGCCCGTGTTGTCGTAGCTCCAGGAGTGGAACGGGCAGCTGAACCGCGCGGCCTTGCCCGCGCCGTCGACGAGCCGCACGCCGCGGTGCCGGCAGACGTTCGCCAGCGCCCGCACCTGGCCCGTGGCGTCCCTGGTCAGCAGGATCGGCGTCCCGAGGATGTCGACCGTGCGGTAGGAGTCCGGTCCGACCAGGGCGCCGGAGAGGCTCAGCACGATCGGCTGGTCGAGGAAGAGCGCCTCGACCTCCTCGCGGTGGTACTCGGCCGAGTAGATGTCCGTCGACACCTCGAGGACCGACTCCGCCTGGTCGGTGGTCCGGTTCTCGATGTGGTCGATCAGCCGGCGCACCAGCTCGTGGTCGAAAGCCTCTCGGTCCACGCCCCACTCCCGTCGTTCTGACGATTCTCCGCGGCCTCCGGCGCCGGTGAGACGCCGGAGAACCTCAGAGCGTGATGGTTGCCGGGTCCGCGGGCGTGAAGTTGTAGACGCGCGCGGCGTTTCCGATCGTGATTTTGTGCTGGACCTCGTCGGAGAGGTGCCCGAGCCAGCCGCCGGCCAGCTTCACGGTGTCCGGCCAGGTGGAGTCCGAGTGCGGATAGTCGCACTCGAGCATCACATTGTCCTCGCCGATGATGTCGAGCAGACGGACGCCGGCCTGATCCTCGATGAAGGTGCCGAAGACATGGTCGGCGAAGAGCTGGCGAATGTTGGTGTCGAGGTTGAACTTCGCCTCGCCCTTGGTCTCGCCGCGCTCGTGCGAGGCGTTCATGTCGATGTCGAACCGGGACGCCCAGAACCGCTGCTTGTCGATGACCTGTTCGGCCCGCTCCAGGAAGTACGGAATCCAGCCGATCGAGCCTTCGGAAAGAGCGATCTTGAGGTTCGGGAACCGGTCGAAGATGCCACTGAACAGCCAGTCCAGCAACGTGCCGGCCTGGTTCGCCGCCGCCGAGTAGGCCATGAAGGCCAGCGTCGGCATGTCCGGCGAGGTGCGGATCAGGTTGGACGACGACCCGACGTGCATCGAGATCACATAGCCGGTCTCGTTGCAGGCCTCGAGCATCGGGTCCCAGAAGTCGGTGTGGATCGACGGGAGCCCGAGCTTGGTCGGGTTCTCCGAGAAGGCGATCGACCGGCCGCCGCGCGCCGCCGTCCGCCGGATCTCGGCCGCCGCGGCCACCGGGTCCCACAGCGGGATGATCATCATGGGGATGAAGCGGCCGGGGTAGGCCGCGCCGAACTCCTCCAGGATGAAGTCGTTCCACGCCTGCACGCAGAGCAGCCCGAGCTCCTTGTCCTTGGCCTCGTGGAAGACCTGGCCGCAGTAGCGCGGGAACGACGGGAACAGGATCGAGGACAGCACGTTGCCCTGGTTCATGTCCGCCACCCGGGCCGCGGGCTCGTAGCAGCCGGGCCGCATGTCCTCGTACGAGATCGGCTCCGGCGAGAACTCCTCGCGGGTCTTGCCCGCCACGGCGTTGAGGCCGGTGGTGACGATCTGGCGGTCCTCGTAGACCCAGAACTCCGACTTGCCGTCCCGCACGATGCGGGGCCCGGTGTCGCGCCAGCGCCGCGGCAGGCGCTCCTGCCACAGCCGCGCCGGCTCGATGAGGTGGTCGTCGACCGAAACGAACCAGCTGAACGACACAAGTCCTCCCTGACTTCGACACAAGGGAGCGCAGCCATAAGAAAGCGAACGCTCACCTATATCGTAGCTCAGGGTGCGCCCGGAGCACCAGGGGAGCCGCCGGACCGGTCGACACCCGGTCCGGCGGGCCTTCCTCTAGTCGGTGCCCGAGTCGTCCGCCGGCTCGGCGAAGCGCGCGGCGAGGCGGGCACGGTGCGCGGCGGGCCCGCCGAACAGCGCCCGGTTCAGCAGCGCCCGCTTGAGGTAGACGTGGACGCCGCCCTCCCAGGTGTATCCGATTCCGCCATGCAGCTGCATGGCCTGGCCGGCGACGTCGACCGCGGCCGCGCCGACGTAGGACTTCGCCCGCGACACCGCCACCGAGGCGTCCGGGGCGTCGGATGCCACCGCCGCCACGCCCGCCGCGAGCAGCTCCCGGCCCACCGAGATCCGCACGAACATGTCGGCGCAGGCGTGCTTCACCGCCTGGAACGACCCGATCGGACGTCCGAACTGCCGCCGGGTGCCGGCGTAGTCGACGGTGGCCTCGAGCATCGCCTCCGCCAGGCCGAGGCTGTCGCAGGCCACGGCCAGCGCCGCGCGGTCCAGCAGGCGGCGGACGGACCCGGCCGGGTCCGCGCCGAACCGCCACACCGACTCGGCGCCCACCACCGCCCCGTCCACCGCGACGGTGCCCAGGCCGCGGGTCTCGTCGACCACCGGCTGCCCGGTCACGGTGACTCCGGGGTCACCCAGTCGGACCCGCACCACCACGGGCTCGCCCGCCGGGTCGAGGGCCACCAGGAGCAGCTGGTCGGCCTTGACCGCGTCGAGCACGAAGCCGGAGCCACCGTCGACCCGTACATCCCCGCCGGCCCCGGGCGCCGCCGGGCGGAGGTGGAACGGGATGGTGACGTCGTCGCCGGCTGGCAGCGCGACGGCGAGGCGCTGGTCGCCGGCGGCCACGGCGCCGAGCAGTTCGTCCCGGCCGGCGCCGGGCGCGAGCAGGCGCAGCGCGCCGACCCCGAGCACGGCCGAGCCGAGATAGCCGGTGCTGGCGGCGGCCCGGCCGATCTCGTGCAGGACGACCGCGACCTCGGCGAAGGTCGCGCCGGCGCCGTCGAGCTCCTCGGGCACCTCCAGCCCCAGCCAGCCGGAGCCGGCCAGCAGCGACCAGTCCACCGGGACGGGCGCCTCGTCGGCACCGGTGTGGCCGGTGGTCTTGCGCAGGATGTCGCGCGCCACGTCACGCAGCTCGCGGTGCAGCTCGCGCAGGTCATCCACCTCCTGCGGCCCGCCCGCGGCGCCCGCGGCATCCCCGGTGCCCGTTCCGGCGCTCATGCCGGCACCACCGGCTCACGGGGCAGGCCGAGCCCGCGCTCACCGATGATCGTGCGCTGGATCTCGCTGGTGCCGCCGGGGATCGTCCACTCCCAGGAGCCGATGAAGTCCAGCACCCAGGCCCCCGACTCCCAGCCGCTGGACGCCGGCTTGCGCAGCTCGGTGTGCGCCGGCAGCCCGGTGACCTCGACCGCGAAGTCCATCGTCCGCTGCAGCAGTTCGCTGTAGTAGAGCTTGACGACCGAGGCGTCCGCCGGGCCGGCGGTGCCGGCCTCGTGCCGCTCGACCAGCCCCAGGCACAGCGCCCGCAGACCGGCGATCTCGGTCTCCAGCTCGGCGAGGCGGTCCTGCACCCGGGGATCGTCGACGAGCCGCCCCCCGCCGGGCGCCGGCCCGCGGCAGGCCTCGACCAGCCAGCGGAACCCGGCGTTGCCGAGGCGTTCGGCCAGTTCGAGCATCGTCATCCCCCGCTCGGCGCTGAGCGTCGCCTGCGCCACCTGCCAGCCCTGGTTCACCGGGCCGACCAGGTTCTCCGCCGGGATCACCACCCCGTTGAGGAAGATCTCGCAGAAGTGCGACTCGCCGGCCGCGTTGCGCACCGGACGGACGTCCAGCCCGGGTGAGCGCATGTCCATCAGGAAGTAGGAGATCCCGCGCCGCTTGGGCGCGGCGGGATCGGTGCGGGCCAGCAGCAGGCACCAGTCGGCGTGCGCGGCCCCGCTGGCCCACAGCTTCTGCCCGTCGACGACGAAACCGTCACCCTCGCGGCGCGCGGTGGTGCGCAGGCCGGCCAGGTCGGAGCCGGCCTCCGGCTCGGAGAAGCCCTGCACCCAGATCTCGCCGTCGAGGATCGCCGGCAGGTGCCGGGCCCGCTGCTCGGCGGTGCCCGCGGCGAGCAGCGTCGAGGCGGCGTGGTGGATGGAGACGAAGCCGAGCACCAGCCGCGGCGCGTCGTGGGCGGCCAGCTCCTGGTAGAGCACCACCTGCCGGGCGGCCGACATGCCGCCGCCCCACTCCGCGGGCCAGTGCGGGACGGCGTAGCCACCCGAGCGCAGCTCCTGGAACCAGGACTGCTGGAAGGCCACGAACTCCGCGTCGCCGGCGAGCGTCTGCGCCCGCCGCCAGTCGGCCGGCACGTGCTCCCGGCACCACTGACGGACCTCGGCGCGGAACTCCGTCAGGTCCTCGGTGGACGTGTTCATCGCGGCTGCCCTTCCTCGCCGAGGCCCGCGCCGGCACCCGCGCCGGAACGGGCCGCGGACCAGGACCCGGACCCGGCGAACGGGCCGGACAGGCCCGCCCGGCCGATCCGGCGGGTCAGGTGGTCACGGGTCGCCGACAGGCTCAGCGGATGGCGGCGCACCGGCTGGCTGTAACGGGAGATCCACGACAGCGTGGTCTCGTCGCAGAAGCCCATAGCGCCGTGCAGCTGATGGGTCACCCGGAACACCAGGTCGGCGGCCTCCAGAGCGGCGAGCCGGAGCGCGAGCGCGTCCTCGACGGCGTCCCCGTGGCCGGCCTGGATGCTCCACAGCGCGAACTTGGCCAGCTCCTCGACCCCGACCCGCTCGACCTCGGCGTCGGTCAGCTGGAACTGCACGCCCTGGAACCGGGCGAGCGGCTGGCCGAACTGCTGGCGGGCGAGGACGTGCGCCCGGGTCAGGTCGAGCGCGCGGTCGAGCATGCCGAGCAGCGTCCAGACCGGCAGCACCAGCCCGAGCGCGGCGTCCGCGAGGCCGTCGGCGGTGGCCGCGGCGCCGGCTTCGGTACCGGCCTCGGTACCGGTCTCAACGGCGATCTCGGCGGCGGAAGCCGGTTCGAGTTCGAGCTCGGCGACGAAGGCGCCGTACCGGGGCCCCTCCGCCGGCGGGCGGGCCGTGGCCACGCCGCGGCGCCCGTCCAGGGTCACTGTCGACCAGCGCGGGCCGAGCCCGGCGACCGCGGCCGCCGGGGTCGGCCCGCTTCCGGCGCCGGTCCCGGTCCCGGGGGCGACGACCAGGCCGGCCGTGGAGCCGTCCGCCGGCCGGCACAGCCGTTCGGCCAGCGGGTAGGGCAGCGCCCACCAGCCGGCGGCCCGGCAGAGCGCGGCCGCGGCCTCCAGCTCGTCGCCGCCGGCGCGCGGGTCGAGCTCCCAGGCGCCGATCTCGACCAGCAGCGGCTCGATCAGGCCGCCCCGCTTCTCCGGCTCCCACTCGGCGGCCTGGACGAGCTCGTCGCCGCCGGCCGCCTCGAAGGCGCGCAGGGCCGTCCGGCCGTACTCGGTGGCCTCGTCACTCAGCTCGGTGTTCATGTCCGTACTCCTGACGGTGGCCGTGGCCGCCCCCGCGGCCGTGGCCGCGCCCAGGACGGCGGTCATGACGCCGCCAGCAGGGCGCGCGCCATCAGGATCCGCTGCATCTCCACGCTGCCCGAGGCCACGGTGGCCGACACCGAGTAGCGCCGATGGTCGGCGACCGCCCGGCGGAACCGGCGGCCCTCCTCGTCGGGCAGGGACGCCTCGGCGACGATGTCCATGAGCACCTCCGCGCTCTCCTGGTCCAGCCGGGTCACCGCGATCCGGTAGGCGGCCGAGTCGTCCGGCCGGATCCGGCCGCTGGCCTGCAGCGACACGACGCGGTAGGCGAGCAGCCGAGCCCGCCGGGCGTGCACGAGCATCCGGGCCCACCGGCCGCGCAGCTCCCCCGGCAGGTTCTCCCACTGGTCACCGAGCACGACGGGCGCGGCCTGCAGCAGCCGCTCGACCCGGGCGTAGCGGGCGATGCCCACCCGCTCGAAGGCCAGCACCTCCTGGACGAGCGCCCAGCCCTCGTCCACGGTGCCGAGCACGTCCGCCTCGGTCACCCGCAGCTCGTCGAAGAACACCTCGTTGAGATGGTGCGGGCCGATCATGCTGGCGATGGGCCGGACCTCGATCGCCGGGTCGGACATCGGCACCAGGAAGACGGTGAGGCCCTGCTGGCGGCGGGCGCCCCTGGACGTCCGGGCCAGCAGGAAGCACCACTGCGCCATGGTGGCGTAGGACGTCCAGACCTTCTGGCCGGTGACGCGCCAGCCGTCGCCGTCGCGGCGGGCGGTGGTGCGCAGGGAGGCCAGGTCGGAGCCCGCCTCGGGCTCGCTGAAGCCCTGGCACCAGATCACCTCGCCGCGGGAGATCGGGGGCAGGTGGCGGGCCTGCTGCTCGGCCGTGCCGTGCCGCATGATCGTCGGCCCGACCCAGTTGACGCCCATGTACTGCGCGCCGCGCGGCTCGTGCAGGGCCCACATCTCCTCGCGGACGGCCATCTGCTCCCACGGGGACGACTCGCGCCCGCCGAACTCGCGGGGCCAGGCCATGCACAGCAGTTCGCGCTCCGCGAGCGTCCGACAGAACGCCTGGGCGACCTCGAGGTCAGCGGGGTCGGCGGTGAAGGCACCGAGGAAGTCGGGTGGCACGTGTTCGCGGACCAGCTGACGAAGCTCCTGGCGCAGCGTCGCCACGCCCTCGCCCATCTCGTACTCCATGGTCCGGAAAATTAGTCCGAATCGCGTCAACCTTCAATACTTATAAAGATAACGAGCGGTATGCTCACAAGGTGTCGATCAGTCGCCGCGGGCGTGTCTCGCAGGTCCGGATCGCCGAGACCGTGGCCGCGGCCCTGCGCGCGCGCATCCTCGCCGGCGACGGGACGGACGGCTACCAGCTCCCGACCCAGGACCAGCTCGTCCAGGAGTTCGGGGTGAGCTATCCGTCCGTGCGGGAGGCCATCCGGATCCTGGAGACCGAGGGCCTGGTCACCGTGCGGCGCGGCAAGGTCGGCGGCGCCGAGGTGCACCGCCCGGACGAGGCGTCCGCCGCCTACCATCTCGGGCTCGCGCTGCAGGCCGGCCGGGTCACCCTGGGCGACCTGGCCACCGGGCTGCAGACCCTCGAGCCGCTGTGCGCCGCGCAGTGCGCGGCGGCGCCGGACCGGCACGAGCGGATCGTCCCCGTGCTGCGGGCGAACGTCGAGGCCACCGCCGGGTCCGTGGGCACCGGCAGCGCGTTCACACAGGCCGCCCGCGAGTTCCACGAGCTCGTCGTCGCGCTCACCCCGAACGCCACGATCCGCCACATCGTCAGCAGCCTGGTGGCGCTGTGGTCCGCCCAGGAGCAGGCCTGGGCCGAGTCGGCCGCCAGCCGGGGGGCGTACCCCGGCGAGGTCGAGGCCGAGCAGGTCGTCCGCACGCACCGGCGGATCCTCACCGAGATCGCGGCCGGCCACGCGCCGGCGGCCGAGCGCATCACCCGCGCCCACCTCACCGCCTCACAGGCCTACCTCCTCGACAGGTTCGACGACAGCGTGGTCACCGTCACCGACGCGAGGTCCCGGCAGACGGACGCCGTCCCGAACCCCATCTGGCGCGTCTAGCCCGGACGTACGTCGCGCCCGGGCCAGCACGCCGAACGTGGACGGTCAGCGGGCCGTCCAGCCGCCGTCCACCGCGATGGTCTGGCCGGTCACGTACCGGCCCGCGTCGCTGACCAGCCACAGGACGGCGCCGAGGAAGTCCTCGACCCGGCCGTCGCCGGGCAGCGGGGTGTTGCGCCGCAGCCAGTTCTGGCCGCGTTCGGTGTCGTAGAGGCTGTCGGTGATCTCGCTGCGGAAGAAGCCCGGGGCGATGGTGTTGACCCGGATCTCGTGCCGGGCCCACTGGACGGCCAGCTCGGCGGTGAGCCCGGACAGCCCCGCCTTGCTCGCCGCGTACGACGCCTGCGGGATGCCCGGGATGCCGACGATGCCGCTGATCGACGAGATGTTGACCACCGAGCCGCGCCCGGCCGCCTTCATGTGCGGGAACACCGCCTGGCTGAGCCGGAGCGGGGCCACCAGGTTCAGCGCCAGGGTCCGGTTGATGGCGTCGATCGGCTCGCTCTCGGCGCGCTCCTCGCTGAGGCGGGCGCCGGCGGCGTTCACCAGGATCTCCGGCCCGCCGAGCTCGGCGGCGACCTGCGGCACCACCGCGTCGACCTGCTCCGGGTCGAGCAGGTCGGCGCCGACGGCCAGGCCGCCCAGCTCCTCGGCGAGCGCGAGGAGCCGGTCGCGGCGGCGGGCCACCACGGCCACCCGGGCACCGGCCGTGGCCAGTGCTCGCGCGATGCCCGCGCCGAGGCCGGACGACGCGCCGGTCACCACCGCGACCCGGTCCTTGAGGGCGAACAGGTCGAACAACCCGAACTGGTCGGGAACCGCTGTCATGCGGTCACGATCCGTCCCGGACGCTCCTCGGTCAACTCATCCCCCTCGATCAGGACACGGCCGTTGACGAGGGTGTAGTCGTAACCCCGCGCACGCTGCACGAACCGGTTCGCCCCGTGCGGGAGGTCCGCGAGCATCTCGGGGGCGTCCAGGTCGAGCCGATCAAGATCGATCACGTTGACGTCGGCGAACGCGCCGGGCCGCAGGACGCCCCGGTCGGCGATCCCGAACAGCTCGGCGCCCTCGGCGCTCAGCTTGCGCACCGCCGTGCCGACGTCGAGCAGGCCCCGCTCCCGCACCCAGTGCCGCAGCAGGAAGGTGGGCTGCCCCGCGTCCATGGTGAGGGCCACGTGCGCGCCCGCGTCCCCGACGCCGACGACGACGTCCGGATTCGTGATCATCGCGGCCACGGCGGCGAGGTCCTGGTTGAGCACCGGGTAGTAGAGCAGCCCGCGGCCGTCGGTCGCCAGGGTGAAGTCGAGGAACGCCGCCGCCGGGCTGCCCCCGCGCCGCGCCGCCTCGGCCGCGAGGCTGTTGCCCGGGTCGACGTCGTAACGCGCCGGGCCGGGCGGGAGCAGGTACAGCTTCGCCGGGTCCTTCGGTGCCAGCGGGCCGGACAGCTCGACCGGGTTCTCCGCCTCCTCGACCAGCGCGCGGCGCACCTCGGCGTCGCGCAGCGCCGCGAGCCGCTCCGCCCACGGCCGCGCCATGAACTTCCCCCAGCCCGGCAGCGCGTCGTACGGCGTGCGGCCGACGAGCCCGTAGAGGATGCCGCTGCCGCGGGCCGCGGTCTGCGGGCGCAGGTCGGCGCCGCGGCCACGGGCGGCGGACACCTCGTCCATCACCCACGACCACAGGCCGGGCCGGCGGTCACTCTGCATGATCGCGAAAGTGAGCGGGCGCCCCGAGGCGCGGCTCACCTCCTCCATCCAGGCCAGCTCGGCGACGGAGTTCTGCCGCTCCGGTCCGTCGCGCTCGCCGATGCGGGGGACGACCTCGATCGTGCCGCGCCCGCGCGAGGCGAGCGCCCCGGCGATCGCGGCGAGCTCCGCCTGCAGGGCGTACGTGCCCGGCACGGCGCGGCCGTCCGGCACGGTGTGCATGAAGCTGCGCGAGGTCGAGAAGCCGAGCGCGCCGCCGTCGATCGCCTCGCCGACGACCGCCGCCATCTTCGCGATGTCCTCGTCGGTCGCGGGGGCCTCGTCCAGGCCGCGCGGGCCCATGACGTAGTAGCGCAGCGCGCAGTGGCCGATCATGCCGCCGACGTTGACGCCGAGCCGCCGGCGGCCGAGCGCCTTCAGGTAGTCGCCGTAGCTCTCCCAGCTCCAGTCGACCCCGTCCATGATCGTGTCAGCCGGGATGTCCTCGACGGACTCCATCATCTCGGCGAGGTAGCGCTGCTCACCCGGCCGCACCGGCGCGAACGTGACGCCGCAGTTGCCCAGGACGACGCTGGTCACGCCGTGCCACGAGGACGGGCTGGCCACCGGGTCCCAGAACAGCTGGGCGTCGAGGTGGGTGTGGATGTCGACGAAGCCCGGGGTCACCAGGCGCCCGCGGGCGTCGATCCGGCGGCGGCCGGGCTCGCTCACCGCGCCGACCGCGGTGACCCGCTCCCCGTCGATCGCCACGTCCGCGCGGCGGGGCGCGGAACCGGACCCGTCGACCACCTCGCCGCCATAGATCACGATGTCGTGCATGGCATCCGTTCCTCCGGTCCGCCGGACGGGCGGTCGACAGATAAGTAAGCCCTCATTCATCAAAAATGCTAGGGAGGCCCGACGTCTCCGTCAAGCGGCACGGAGGCCGCCCGCGGGTCGCCCGGGCCGGCCCCGGCCCGCCGACCCGGGACACGGACATGAATGCCGCGGGCGACAGTGACGCACCTGACACCGAAAACACGGAGAAGCGGCGTTTCCCGGCGCCGACGATTCACCCGACTGAAGTAGTGTACGTTCATTCACCAGCTGTAGCGCCGGGCAGCTGTGGCACAGGCACGCCGGGAGGAACCATGGCCGAGCAGGTAGCCCACTCCCCCGACGCCGCCGGGTCGCAACGGCCTCGCCGGCTCACCGCCGAGGCCCGCAAGCGCTCGATCCTGAAGGCCGCCCGCCAGGCCTTCATCGAGACGGGCGACATGAACGGCACGACCATCAAGACGATCGCCGAGCGCGGCGGAATCAGCGAAGGCGTGATCTACCGCCATTTCGAGAGCAAGGACCAGCTCTTCTACGAGGCCGTGGTCGAGCCGCTGCGCGAGGCCGTGGACGAGCTCGTCGCCGCGACCGAGGTCGTCGATCTCGAGGAGCCGCTGACCCCCGAGCGGCAGCTGCAGACGATGAACGGCCTCTACCGCCAGCTCATCTCCACCCTGGAGGAAGTCCTCCCGCTGCTGGGCCTGGTGCTCTTCGGCGACCCGAAGGTCGGCCGGCGCTTCTACCGCAAGCACTTCGCCGTGGCGATGGACCGGCTCGCCGACGCCTGGCGCGACGTCGAGGACCGCTACGGGTTCGAGTTCGAGTCGCCCGACCTCTCCGCCCGCGCGGTGATGGGCATCGCCCTCGTCCTGGCCATGGAGAGTCGCCACAACGACCTGTTCAACCGCGATCGGGCGGTCACCCTGATCAGCGAGAGCACGATCAAGGGCTTCTTCCCCGCGATCGAGCCCTCCCGCCGCCGCCGCTGACCCCCCGGCCGCCGCACCCACCGGCCACTCCGGGGCGCCATTAGCGAGTAAGTGCTCACATGGTTGATAGGGTCAGCCACCAGCGCGGACCACACCAAAGAAGATCAACCTAAGCTAGCGAGCACTCGCTCATGGTGTTAGGCTCCGCCGAGAGTCACCCCCAGGGAGGCACTGTGCGTGACCGGCTGATGTACCGGGATGCGTTCTTCATCAACGGAACGTGGGCCGCGCCGGCCGGCTCCGGGACTCTGGACGTCGTGTCGCCCTCGACCGAGCAGGTCGTCGGCGCGTTACCCGAAGCCACCCGCGAGGACATGGACCGGGCGGTCCGCGCCGCGCGTGACGCCTTCGAGCACGGCCCCTGGCCGCGCATGTCCGCCGCCGAGCGGGCCGACGTCCTCGCCCGGGCCGCCGAGGCCCTGCGCAAGCACGAGTCCGAGATCGCCCAGGTCACCACCGACGAGATGGGCTGCGCCACCAGCCAGGCCAGGGCCGCCCAGACCGGCCTGGTCGCCCCCGTCTTCGACTACTACAGCGAACTGGTCCGCACCTACGAGTTCGAGCGGACCGTGCTGGCCGGTGACCGCGGCGCCCTGGTCACGCAGGAGCCGGTCGGCGTCATCGCCGCGATCGTGCCCTGGAACGCTCCGGTCACGCTGGCCGCGTGGAAGACCGCGCCGGCGCTGGCCGCCGGCTGCACGGTCGTCCTCAAGCCGGCACCCGAGGCCCCGCTGAGCAACTTCGTCCTCGCCGACGCGATGGACGAGGCGGGTGTCCCGCCCGGCGTGGTCAACGTCGTCCCCGGCGGCCGTGAGGTCGGCGAGTACCTGGTCACCCATCCGGACGTCGCCAAGGTCGCGTTCACCGGGTCCACGGCGGCCGGTCAGCGGATCATGAGCCTGTGCGGCGAGGCCGTCCGGCGGGTGTCCCTCGAACTGGGCGGCAAGTCGGCCTCGATCCTGGTCGACGACGCCGACTTCGACACGGTCGTCCCGGCCGTCGTGCGTGGCGGCATGCACCTCTCCGGCCAGGTCTGCGGTGCGCACACCCGTGTCCTGGTGCCGCGGTCGCGCTACGGGAAGGTGCTCGAGATCGCCGGCGCGGCCGCCGAGGGCGTCTCGGTCGGCGACCCGCACGACCCGTCCGTCTTCGTCGGCCCCCTCGTCGCCGAGCGGCAGCGCACCCGGGTCGAGGGCTACATCGAGGGCGCGGTGCGGGACGGCGCCCGGGTGGTCGCCGGCGGCGTCCGCCCGGCGCACCTGCCGCGCGGCTGGTACGTCGCGCCGACCATCATCGGCGACGTCGACAACACCATGCGGATCGCCCGGGAGGAGATCTTCGGGCCGGTCCTCTGCTTCCTCCCCTACGACGACCTCGATGACGCCGTCCGCATCGCGAACGACTCGCAGTACGGGCTGTCCGGCGGCGTGTGGTCGGCCGACCCGGCGCGCGGCGTGGCGGTCGCCCGGCGCATCCGCACCGGCAGCGTGGCCGTCAACGGCGCCTACCCGCCGTTCCCCCTGGTGCCCTTCGGCGGGTTCAAGCAGTCCGGTCTCGGCCGCGAGCTCGGTCCCGAGGGTCTGGCCGGCTTCCTGGAGACCCGCAGCATCGGTCTTCCCGCGGCGCTGGTGGCGGCGTCCCGGCCGACCCCGTGACTTCGGGAAACGTCTCATGCCGGGAGAGCACGGCTTAGCATCCACCTCGTCCGGGATGCCGATGCTTTCCGACGCGGAGAACCGTCCCGGGCGGCCGCCAACGACACCGGGAGGATCGCGTGCCGAAGGGCATTCTGGTCGTGCAGACCCGTCCCGTCTCCGCCGAGCGCGAGGACGAGTACAACAAGTGGTATTCCGAGGAGCACGTCCCCGACATTCTCAAGATCCCCGGTTTTGTGGGCGCGCGCCGCTACCGGGTTCGCGACACCGCCGATGTGCAGGCCGATCCGGGGACGCCCGAGTACATCACCATCTACGAGATCGAGGCTGACGACCTCGCCACGCCGCTGCGGGACCTGCGGACCTCCTCGAACGAGGGCCGGGTCCGGCGCAGCACCTCACTGCAGACCGACCCGCCGCCGCTGCGGACCTTCTACGAGCTCCTCGACTAGCACCGGCCGCGCCGGCCGGCCCCGGCGCCCACGCGTCGGGGCCGGCCGGATCACCAACAGTCCCAGATCACCAACAGTCCCCGTCGCCAAGAGGAGAACCGGTGTCGACACTCACGCCCCCCGACGCGGTGGCCCTCCCGTTCCTCGACGGCGGGCCACGACGGCTGCTGATCGGCGGCGAATGGACCGGGGCGGCCTCCGGCCGGACCTTTCCCAGTATCAACCCGTCCACCGGCGAGACGCTGACCGAGATCGCCGAGGGCGGCGCCGCGGACGTCGACCGGGCCGTCGCCGCGGCCCGCGCCGCCTTCGAGGGCCCGTGGCGGCGCCTGCTCCCCAGCGAACGGCAGGACCTGATCTGGGCGTTCGCGGACGCCGTCACGGCACATCAGGAGGAGCTGAAGCTACTCGAAGCGCTCGACATGGGCGCGCCGATCGGGCGCCGCCGGCCCGGTACGAAGCCGGGCTCCTCCTGGGAGGCCGGCGTCCTGCGTTACTTCGCCGGCTGGGTCACCAAGATCCACGGCGAGACCATCCCGAACTCGATCCCGCGCGAGGTCCTCAGCTACACGCTCAAGGAGCCGATCGGGGTGGTCGCCGCGATCGTGCCCTGGAACCGGCCGGTCAGCAACGCCATCTGGAAGATCGCGCCCGTGCTCGCCGCGGGCTGCACGATGGTGCTCAAGCCGGCCGAGGAGGCCAGCCTGGCCGCGCTGCGGCTCGGTGAGCTGCTCACCGAGGTCGGGCTGCCGCCCGGCGTGGTGAACATCGTGACCGGCCCCGGCGAGACGGCGGGCGCCGCCCTGGCCGCGCACCCGGACGTCGACAAGGTGGCCTTCACCGGGTCCACGACGACGGGGCGGCACATCGTGCGGGCGGCGGCCGGCAACCTGAAGCGGGTCTCCCTGGAGCTGGGCGGCAAGTCGCCCGATGTGGTCTTCGCCGACGCGGACCTGGAGCGGGCGGTGCCCGGCGCGGCGATGGCGGTGTTCACCAACTCCGGCCAGATCTGCTGCGCGGGCACCCGCATCTTCGTCGAGCGGTCGATCCACGACGAGTTCGTCGAGCGGGTCGCCGCGTTCGCCGCGAACCTGCGGGTCGGCAACAGCCTCGACCCGCAGACCAGGATCGGGCCGCTGGTCTCGGCCGAGCAGCTCAAGCGCGTCGTCGGCTACCTGGACCTCTCCCGGGAGGAGGGCGCGCGCGCCGCGACCGGCGGTGCCCGCGTCGAGACCGACGACCTGGCCCGGGGCTACTTCGTCGCACCCACCGTCCTCACCGACGTGCACGACGGGATGCGGGTGGTCCGGGAGGAGATCTTCGGCCCGGTCGCCTGCGTCCTGCCCTTCGACTCGGTCGAAGAGGTGACGGCCCGCGCCAACGACACCGAGTTCGGCCTGGCCGGCGGGGTGTGGACCCGGGACGTCGGCAAGGCCCACCGGCTGGCCCGCGACCTGCGGGCCGGCACGGTGTGGGTGAACAACTTCAACCTCATGGACCCCGCCGTCCCCTTCGGGGGCTACAAGGCCAGCGGCTGGGGCCGGGAGATGGGGCACCAGGCGCTCGACGAGTACCTCAACGTCAAGTCGGTCTGGATCGACACGGCCTGATCCGGACGGCCTGATCCGGTCCGGCCGGGTGCGGGCGCCCTGGTGGAAACGACACGACCACCCGTGAACGTCTCGGAGAGAGGGATGAACCAGATGCCCACGCCAGCCGCCGCCGCCCCGATGCCCGACGAATGGTGCCTGAAGGACTTCGACCATCTCTCGACCGACCTCGCGGCCGTCTTCCCCGAGACGATGGACCGGATGCGGAACTTATGCCCGGTCACACACACCGGGCAGCACGGTGGCTTCTGGGTGGTGACGAAGTACGGGGACGTCCTCGACGTCGCCCAGGACTGGGAGTCGTTCAGCTCCGCCCACGGCCTGGCGATCCCGCCGAGCACGACGCACGTCCGCAACATCCCGGTCGAGGTCGACCCGCCGGAGCAGCGCGTCTACAAGAGGCTGGTCAACTCGCACTTCACGCCGAAGGCGATCGCCGGCTGGGAGGCCCCGTCACGCGCGCTCGTCACCGACCTCATCGACGAGTTCATCGAGCGCGGCGAGTGCGAGTTCATGGACGACTTCGCCCGCCCCTTCCCGAGCCTGTCGTTCTTCAAGTTCGCGTTGGACGCCCCCACCGAGGATCTCGACAAGGTCTCCTTCCTCGCGTCCAAGGCCTCCCTGCCCAACGATCCACAGGGCAAGGAGTGCTGGGCCGGGCTCTCCGAGTGGATCAACGACTTCGTCGAGCGGCGGCGGGCCCGCCCACCCCGCGGTGACGTTGTCGACGCCCTGCTCAAGGCGGAGTTCGAGGGCCGACCGCTCACCCAGCAGGAGATCGTCGGCATCGTCCAGCTCGTCATCCTGGGCGGGCTGGAGACGACGGCCGGCGCACTCGGTCTGATGCTGCTGCGTTTCACCCGGCAGCCGGAGATCCCCGCCTACCTGCGCGCGCACCCCGAGCGGATTCCCGCCGGGGTGGAGGAGCTGCTGCGCCTCGACGGGCCGTTCATCGCGATCGCCCGGACCGCCACCCGGGACATCGAGCTGAACGGAAAGCGGATCAGCAAGGGCGACCGGGTCCTCATCTACTGGGCCTCGGCCAACCACGACGACGCCGAGTTCCCGAACCCGAAGGCCTTCGACGTCGACCGCTCACCGAACCGCCATCTCGCGTTCGGCGCCGGGCCGCACCGCTGCCTCGGCTCGAACGTCGCCCGGCTGAACCTGCGGATCGCCCTCGAGGAACTGCTGCGGCGGATGGACGACATCCGCCTCCGCGAGGACGCCGACATCCATTTCCATTCGACGCTCACCCGGGCGCCCCTGCATCTCCCCATCACCTTCACCCCCCGCAGAATTGACCGGTGACGACGGATGACCCCGTGGAGAACGCCCTGCTGGTCGATGACGTCCTGGACAATCCGGTCTGGGCGGCACTGACCGGACCACACGCCTCGTTCGCCGAGGCCGACAGACGGGCGCGGCGGCGGGCGCGGACCCGGACATCGTGATGCTCGGCGCCGACGACGTCCCCGAGATGCTCGACCTGACAGGGACAATGCGGCGATCAGACGAAATGCCAGGCGCGCGTCACTGGCCCGGCGATGTCCACGGTGACCGTGTCTCCCTGACTCGCGGCGACCTGGCCGAGCCGGTACGGGTAGGCCCAGGAGTGCCGTGGTACCCATCGCGGTGGCGAGCCAGCCAGCCGACGTCATCGCCGAGCAGGTTGCGGCACAGATCGAGAACGCTCCAGCCAGGGCACGGGCGTCGGGCGCTCACGGGCAAACAGCTCCGCCGCGTCCTCCACGGGGCTGCCGGCGGTCATCACCAGCCGATCGTCCGTCCTCCGGCTATCCCACGGCAACCGTATTTGCCGCCACAAAGATCTAAAGACGGTGCCGACCCCGGCCCTGAAGCCGGCGGCGAGCTTGGTGTAGGTGTGTCCGCAGCGCGGGTGTACCAGCATGAGCAGGGCTTGGCGGTCCACGGGCAGGCGCCGCCAGCGGGTGCCGCGTTCGCGGCGGCGGGTGTTCAGCAGGTCGGTGAGGAAGCACAGGGTGCGGGTGGACAGGGCGGTCTCGGTCGACAACCCGTCTACCAGGAGCTTCACCTCTTCCCAGACCCGGCCTCAACGCCCGCACTGCCGCGATCAGCCAGGTCGACAAAGGTCCACGGTGTTTCCCGACGATTCACCGCCGCCCGCTTTCGCCGTTCCAGCGCTTTTCTGTGGTTCGATGTATGAGTGAGGGTTGGTGACAAGCGTCGCCCCGAACGGACCCTTCCAGACAAAGATCCCTTCCTGCGGCTGGGTCACCTCCCAACGACCAGAATGTTTCATACGGTGGTGCTTGCGACACACCGGTCCGAGATTCCGGGTGAGCGTCGGCCCACCGCATCCGTGCGCGACCGTGTGATCGATGTCGGCACGTTGCGACGTACGCGCGCACCCCGGGAAGACACAGTCACGGTTTCGCGCCCGGACGTGGCGGGCCTGGGCCGCGGTCGGGAAACGCCGGTCGGCGATCTCCACCAGCGCGCCTTGAGGATCAGTGAGGATCCGCCGCCATGTCGACCCCGGCCGGGCAGCCATCTCCCGGGCCACTGCGGCGGGAATCGGACCGTATCCGACGATCTCCCCAGGCTCCTCCGCCAACCCCAGCAGGACCGTCACCGGGACCACGACCTGCACCTCGCACGGCAACGGCACCGCGTGCTCGGCACGCCCGCAGAGCAGATCGACCAAGACATCCGCGCGGATCTGATCACGGCTACGGGAATCCCCGGCAGCCCGGCACGCGGCGATCCCCTGCGCGATCAGATCAACCCGCCGGTAGCAGGCCGCCGCCTCCTCGGCCGGCAGCACCGCGGACAGGCAACTGACCCCGTCCTCCCCCGGCGACACCCACACCCGCCGTTCCTTCTTCCGCTCCTGTGCCCGTTCGGCCGCCCCGGCCGGGTCCAGCCTGTGCACGGCACGGCGGCACCCCTCGGTGAACGCCCCCCGGTTCACCCGCGCACCACCAGCCAGCACCCGCGCCTCGACCTGCGCCGCGAGCGAGTCGTCCAACGGGCGCACCGCGTTCTCCAGGGAGCGCAGTCGCTGCAGATCCAAGATGCCGGTACTCAGCGCCTCCAACGCGTGGGGCAGCCGGCTCGCCACCGTGCACGCGAACAGCAGCTGACTCGCCGCGGACTGCGGAGACACCCCCAGCACCGCCGCGACCTCCTCCGGCGCGAACTCCTCGAACAGAACCTCCCCGCCCGCTGTCGGGGGCCGCAGGCTGGCGAACTGCGCCAACAGCGTCAACAGATCCGCGTTCCCCGCCGCGATCGACCGCACGGCCGCGCCGATCCCCGCCAGCAGCGCACGCACCCGTGCTTCGAACACTCCCTCCTGATCCGACGACTCGACCGGGCTCGCACCACCCTCGTCGACCTCCGCACTCCGCATGGCTGTCACTCCGCAAACGGCTGTCGTTCCGCAAGCTTTCATGGCACAGACATCCACCTCGCGACCTTATCGAACATACATTCGATACTAGAGGTGCGCACCCCATCCCGACAAGATCGAATCCGACGAGACCACGCCGAGTTCACATTCGCCGCGATGGATTCCGCGTTTCGAGCAACAAACAGGAGGTGAAATCTACGGAATGGCTGATGTTTCCCATTGACGTGGTAGCGGCGAGACGCCCGAGGTCCCGCGGGTGCAAGCTTTGCCGAGACCGCCAGTTTGAGACGGAGGCCATAAGGAACATCCGGAGGAGGCACACCTCGCACATCCCGTTTCCACCCTCGGATAGCCGATATCTTTCCGGCCGGGCCGGGCCCGTAGTCCTCGAACGAGCAATTCGACAGGGTCACCGTGAGCGCGGTCCCATATGGCGGCGGTTCCGAGCGGGAACGGACAGTCCGGGCGGAGAAAGATATCGGGGAAAATATATTGAGCCGGGCCTCCGTCTGGCTTCCGATGTTTGTTCGTCGAGCGGCGGACGGATCAGTCGTCAGGCGATACCGCCGGCCGGCGCGGCAGTACCGGGTGCGCGGCAGTACCGGGTACGCGGCAGTACCGGGTACGGCGGTGTGCGGCACTCGTGAACGGTCTCCGCTCGGGTCAACCGCAGCGTGGCAGGACCGTCGACCGGGGATCCCGCGCCACGGATCCAGCCACGCAGGCCCGCGGGTCCGATTTGATCTGCGCTCGTCGCCTCGCGCGGCGGCGGACCGCTCGAGACCCGGTGGGCGAGCGACACGGCGGACGCAGGGGTGGGGTGCCGGGCCCTCCAGTTCCCACGGACCACCGACATCGACCGTGCTCCGAGATGCCCGCGGCCTGCGAGGGGGTCCCGGATCCACGGAACACCATGATCCACTTAGCTGTGGACGGCGGGATTCGGACGACGGGGTCCGGACGGCTGAGGTGCGCACGGCCACGACGTCGAGCAGGCGACGTGTGCGGGAGCAGCGGAACTCAGGACCACACCGTTGGTGAGCGCCCGGTGGTGGTGGCCGAGGGTGACGGATTGTTGAGTGTCAGCCAGGGTTGCTTCGTAACAAGGTTGCGAAGATGAAACCGGCGCCGACCGGCGGTAGCGCCGCTACGGCAACACGCCACCCGGAGTCCGGCAGGTCCCCGGCGCGGGCGGTGAATGTGGGGTGGGGGCTCGATGGGGGACGTACGTGCAACGGCACGAAGCAGGTAACGCGCCGCCGACAGCGGACGCGGGTCGGGACAGTTTCGACGCGCACCAGAACGTCGGCGCCCAGGAAACCACCGGCACACGCCGGAACACCGGCTCGGGCCGGAAGGCCGACCCAGACCGGAAAGCCGACCCAGGCCTGAAGATCGGCCCAGACCGGAAGGCCGGAGCAGGCCGGTCGGCCAGGCCAGGCCCGGCGGCCGCACCAGAGCGCAAGACCACGCCAGAGCGCAAGACCGCGACGGGTCAGCAGGCCGGGTCCGGCCGGTCGGCCAGGCCAGGCCCGGCGGCCACACCAGAGCGCAAGACCACGCCAGAGCGCAAGACCGCGCCAGAGCGCAAGACCGCGGCGGGTCAACAGGCCGGGTCCGGCCGGTCGGCCAGGCCAGGTCGAGCTGCCGTGCCGGGGCGGAGCGCCGGGCCCGGCCGGAACAACGACTCGGCCCCGAGCACGGGCGGAAGCAGGGCGACCGGCATGAGCCGGAGAGCCGCCGCCCCAGGCGACGTGGTGACCGACACCGTCGAGGTCATCACCGCTCAGGACATCACCACCGGGGCCACCACCGCCGAGATCGCCGGCACCACCTCCGAGACGGGCACCACCTCCGAGACGGGCACCGCCTCCGAGACGGGCACCGCCTCCGAGACGGGCACCGCCTCCGAGACGGAGACCGCGTCCGGATCAGGCACCGACCCGGTACCTTCAGGCGGAGTCGCCTACGGAGGCGGCGCGGACACGGATGGAGCCGGTGAACGTCTCGGTGAGGCCGACGATGGTCGCGGCGGCGCCGGCTTGAACGGTGCCGGGACGGGCGGGCCCGCCGGGAGTGGTGCGGACAGGGACGTGATGGCTCGGACCCGGCCATATGAGCTCCCCGCGGCGCCGCACTCGCCGATGCGGCCGGAAAAGACTCTCGCCAGCCCGGCGGTTCGGACCAGCCCGGCGACTCAAACCAGTACCGCGACTCGGGTCGACTCAGCGGCTCAGACCGGCCCCCCCGGCCTGGGCGGCGCCGTGAGCGAAGGCGGGAGCTCGGCTGGAAGCACCGGCGAGAGTCCCGTTCCGGCCGGGCCTGAGCCCGGGGCCGGGAGCCGGGGGAAGGACGGCCACCGCGGCGGTAGTCACCGCGGTGGGGCGGCCCGCCGCGGTGGGCCACGCCGACGGCGTCGCCGCTCAGTGTTCGGGGTCGCCGCCGCCGCGATGGTCATCCTGCTCGGCGCGATCGGCCTGGTGACGCTCACCGGCGGCCCGGACTCGCCGCGTTCGGCCACCGGCCCGGCGGCGAGTCAGGCCCCGGTCACGGCGGAGGAGCCCGGGGCCCAGCCCGCGCAGCCGCGGCCCGAACCGACCCCGAGCGGGCCGGCCGCGCCGGGGGTGCGGTGGCCCTCCGGGGCGAACGGGAACCCGCCGCTGGACATCCGGGCCTGGGAGACGTGGACGGGGCGGCCGACGAACGTCGCCGTCGTCTTCACCAAGCGTAACGACTGGAGCCAGATCGCCTACGACAACTGGCCGATGTCGGACTACCCGCCGGGGCTGTACAACGGGCAGCTGTCCATCGCCCAGCCGCTGTTCCCGCGCTCCGGTGACGAGCGGACCTGCGCCCGGGGTCACTATGACGCCTACTGGGCGGCGTTCGGCCAGACCCTGACGCGTAACGGCCGGCCCGACGCCATCGTCCGGCTCGGCTGGGAGTTCAACGGGAACTGGTTCTGGTGGTATCCGCGGGACACCGCGACCTGGAAGACCTGTTTCCAGCGGGCGGTGACCCAGATCCGGTCGACGGCGCCGGCGGTGCGGATCGACTTCAACGTCAGCGCGCACCGGGACCGGATGCCCAACGGGGACGACGTGTGGGCGGCCTACCCGGGCGACGAGTTCGTGAACATCGTCAGCAGCGACGCCTACGACTCCTACCCGCCGTCGCGTTCCGCGGAGACCTTCGACCAGCAGTGCGACGTCCCGTCGGGGGCGTGCACGGTGGCCGCGTTCGCGCGGGCGCACGGCAAGCAGTTCGCGGTGCCCGAGTGGGGGCTCGTCCGGGTGGACGGGAACGGCGGCGGCGACAATCCGCTGTTCGTCGAGAAGATGCACGACCTGTTCGACCGGAACCGGGACATCCTCGCCTACGAGGCGTATTTCAGCACCGCCGAGACGGACAACGTGCGTTCCTCGCTGATCGACCCGCCGCTGAACCCGCTGGCCGCGCAGCGGTACCTGGAGCTGTTCGGCGCCGGCGCCGGAGCCGGAGCCGGAGCCGGCGGCAGTGGCGGCCCCGGCGGCCAGTGACCCGGGCCGTGACCCGGGCCGGATCGAGGAGCGTGGTGACTGCTCCCCGCGCCGGCCCGGGTCACGGCGGCCCTGCCCCGCGTGGGGTCAGGCGGAGGCCTCGTACTCGGCCACGAAGGGCGTGTCGGCCTTGATCTTGCCCACGGTCTTGGCGCCACCGGGATCGCCGAGCGGCTCGTCCCGGCCGGGCAGCACCTTGGTGAAGAACTCCTTCTCGCTCTTCACGAAGGGCCGCTCGGCCTTGGGCACTTCCAGGTCGAGCATGATGGCGCCGATCGGGCAGGCGGACGCGCAGGCGCCGCACTCGGTGCACTCGTTGGGGTTGATGTAGAGCTTCCGGTCGCCCTCGTAGATGGCGTCGACCGGGCACTCGTCCAGGCATGCGGTGTCTTTGACGTCGATGCAGGGTGACGTGACGACGTAGGGCATCGGAATTCTCTTTCCTTCTTCACGGACGCCGGGCGTCCGGGGGAGGTCTCGTTACGCGGTCGGCCTCGTTACCTGGTCGGCCGGATGGACGGGCTCAGGCCCGACCGGCCGGCACCGTCCAGGAGTCCTCGCCGGTGAGCAGTTCCTGCAGGTCACCTCGGCCGCCCGCGCGGGCGGTGGTGAGGCGCTCCTGGTACTGCTTGTCGAAGCTGGGCCGCTCCACCGCGCGGTACACGCCGATCGGCGCGAGCTCGGGGTGGGTGTCGGCGATCCGGGCGAGGGCGTAGGCGTAGGTCGGGCTGGTCGAGCGCGGGTCGTGGATCACGATGCCCTTCTCCGTCGACCGGCCGAACTTCAGGTCGCCGGTCTCGGGGTCGCGCAGGATCGCCCACTGGCTGTCGGCGCCGAACAGGATCGGCTGGCCGGCCTCGAGTCGGATCGGGCCGTCGGCCGCGGTGGGCTCGGTCGCGGAGGCCGCGGCCTCGTCGCGCGGCGCGACGTTGAAGGTCGGGCAGTTCTGCCGGATCTCCACCAGCGCCGAGCCGTCGTGCGCGTGGGCGGCGGCGAGGATCTCCAGCATGTGCTTGCGGTCGGTGTCGACCGTGCGGGCGAGGAAGGTCGCCTCGGCGCCCAGGGCCAGCGCGGCCGGGTTGAACGAGTGGTCCAGCGAGCCGAACGGGCTGGACGGGGTGACCGTGCCGGGCTTCGTCGCGGGCGAGAACTGGCCCTTGGTCAGACCGTAGATCTGGTTGTTGAACATGACGATCTTGAGGTTCACGTTGCGGCGCAGCGCGTGGATCAGGTGGTTGCCACCGATCGACAGCGAGTCACCGTCACCGGTCATGACCCAGACGGACAGGTCCGGCCGGTTGATCGAGATGCCGGTCGCGATGGACGGCGCCCGCCCGTGGATCGAGTGGATGCCGTAGGTCTCCAGGTAGTACGGCAGCCGGGACGAGCACCCGATGCCGGAGACCACCACGAAGTTCTCGCGCGGGATCCCGAGGGTCGGGAGCAGGTTGCGCATCCCGTTGAGGATGGCGTGGTCACCGCACCCCGGGCACCAGCGGGCGTCCTGCCCGGTGGAGAAGTCCTTCGCCGTGAGCTGCTTGCCTACCGCGTCCGAGCTGGTCACTTGCCCGCCTCCGAATCCGATCCGAGCTCGCTGCGGCCCAGCTCGCTGATGCCGAGCGTGCTGGCGCCGCCCGCGGCCTTGATGTCCTCACTGGTGATCTCGGTGTCGCCGAGGTCGGCCCCGTGGACGAGCCGGGTGAACACCGCGGCCAGTTCGACCGCGCGGAAGGGAAGCCCGCGGGTCTGGGTGTAGCCGACGGTCTCGACCCCGCACTGCATCCGCAGCAGGCCGGAGAGCTGGCCGAGGTTCATCTCGGGGACCAGCACCGTGTCGTAGGACGACAGCACGGCCGCGAGGTTCGCCGGCAGCGGGTTGAGGTAGCGCAGGTGTGCCTGGGCGATGGCCAGCCCCTGGTCGCGGACGAGCCGGCAGGCGGCGCCGATCGGCCCGTAGGTCGAGCCCCAGCCGACCACCAGCACCCGGGCGCCGAAACCGGGCGCCCCGCTCGGGTCGTCGACCTCCAGCTTCGGCACCTTGACGCCGTCGACCTTGTTCTGGCGGGTGCGGACCATCAGGTCGTGGTTGTCCGCGTCGTGCGAGAGCTCGCCGCTGCCGTCGGCCTTCTCCAGACCACCGATGCGGTGCTCCAGCCCGGGGGTGCCGGGGATCGCCAGCGGGCGGGCGAGGGTGCGCGGGTCGCGGGCGTACGGGTGGAACGCCGGCTTGCCGTCCTTGCCCACGGCGTTGGGCGCGGTGGCGAACTCGATGCCGAGCTCGGGGAGCTCCTCGACCGCCGGGACCTTCCACGGCTCGCTGCCGTTGGCGATGTAGGAGTCGGACAGCAGGATGACCGGGGTGCGGCGCTCCAGCGCGATCTGCGCCGCCTCGAACGCCGCGTCGAAGCAGTCGGCGGGCGACTGCGCGGCGAGCACCGGCAGCGGGGCCTCGCCGTGCCGGCCGTAGAGGGCCTGCAGCAGGTCGGACTGCTCGGTCTTCGTCGGCAGACCGGTGGACGGGCCACCGCGCTGCACGTTGACGATGACCAGCGGCAGCTCCAGCGAGATCGCCAGGCCGATCGCCTCGGACTTGAGCGCCATGCCGGGGCCGGAGGTGACGGTGACGCCGAGCATGCCGGCGAACGAGCCGCCGATCGCCGCGCCGATCGCCGCGATCTCGTCCTCGGCCTGGAAGTGGCGGACGTCGTGCGAGGTGAGCTTGCTCAGCTCGTGCAGGACGTCGGTCGCCGGGGTGATCGGGTACGCGCCGAGGAACAGCGGCATCCCGGCCTGGTGCGCGGCGGCGACGAGGCCGAAGGCGATGGCCTTGTTGCCGCGCATGTGCCGGTAGGTGCCCGGGGGCAGCGCGGCGGGCTTCACCTCGTAGGAGACGGCGAACGCCTCGGTGGTGTCGCCGTAGTTCACGCCCGCCTTGAGCGCCGCCAGGTTGCCGGCGAGGATCTCCGGCGGCTTCTTGGCGAAGCGCTTCTCCAGGTAGGCGACGGTGCTGTCGGTCCCCTGGTTGAACATCCAGGAGACCAGGCCGAGGGCGAACATGTTCTTCGTCCGGGCGGCGTCCTTGCGCTTGAGGCCGAGGCCGTCGGTGGCGCCGACGGCGAGCCCGGTCAGGTCGACCGCGTGCACGATGTAGTTGCCCAGCGACCCGTCGGTCAGCGGGTCGGAGTCGTACCCGGCCTTCTCCAGCGAGCGCACGTTGAACGCGCCCGAGTCGACGATCAGGACGCCGCCGGGACGCAGGTCCTTCAGCGTCGCCTTGAGCGCCGCCGGGTTCATCGCGACGAGGACGTCGGGCTGGTCACCCGGGGTGGTGATGTCGTGGTCGGCGACGTGCAGCTGGTAGCTCGAGACGCCGCCGACGGTGCCGGCTGGCGCCCGGATCTCGGCGGGGAAGTCCGGCAGCGTGGCCACGTCGTTGCCGGCCTCCGCGGCCTGCGCGCCGAAGCGGTCGCCGGTGAGCTGCATGCCGTCGCCGGAGTCGCCGGCGAACCGGATCACGACTCCTTTGAGGCGGCGGACCCGCGATTCAGGCTGTTCGAAGAGCTCGGTTGTCATCTCGAACCTCGTCTTGGATGGGGGTGCTCTGGGAAAGGGAGCGGACGCGCAGGACAGCGCGGGCCACCAGATCCGCGGCGGCGCGGATCTCCTCCGTCGTGGTGGCGCGGCCCAGGCTGAAACGCAGGCTCTCCCGGGCCTCGGTGGCCGTGCGGCCCATGGCCAGCAGCACGTGGGACGGTTCGTCCCCGCCGCCGCTGCACGCCGAGCCGGCCGAGATCGCCACGCGCGGAGCACAGGCCTGGACCTCGTCGGCACCGGCGCCGACGAAGCGGAGATTGACGGTGTTCGGCAGCCTGGCGCGGACCGGGCCGTTGAGCTCGACGGCCCCCGGCCCGAGCCGCTTCGCCAGGAGCTCCGTCAGCAGCGCCACCAGTGCGCGCTGCCGCGTGCCGTCGTCGGCCATCGACTCGGCCGCGATGCGGGCGGCCGCGCCGAAGCCGGCGATCCCGGCGGTGTTGAGGGTGCCGGCCCGCAGGCCGCGTTCCTGACCGCCGCCGTGCACCCTGGGTGCGAGGCGCGGCCAGGCGTCCTTCGACGCGATCAGCGCGCCGACACCTTTGGGGCCGTAGAGCTTGTGCGCGGACGCGACGGCCAGGTCGACGCCCGTCCGCTCGAACTCGACCGGGATGCGGCCGAGGGCCTGGGTGACGTCGCACAGGAGCAACGCCCCGGCGGAACGCGCCGCTTCGACCAGGGGCCGCGGGTCGTTCACGGCCCCGGTCTCGTTGTTCGCGGCCATCACCGCGACCAGCGCGACGTCCGGCCCGAGCCGGCGCCGCAGGTCGTCGACGTCGATGGTGCCGTCGGGGTGGACGGCGATCCGCTCGGCGGCCGTCGCGCTGTCTGCCGACACCGCGCTGCCGGCCGACACCGCGGCGTCGGCGGCGCCGAGCACCGCGGGGTGCTCGGTGGCCCCGACGAGGATCCGGCGCCGCCCGGGTTCGGCGGTGGCGAGGACCCCGCCGATCGCCAGGTTGGCGGCCTCGGTCGCCCCGGAGGTGAACACGACCTCGCGGGGGCGGGCGCCGGCGAGCGACGCGACCTCACGCCGGGCCCGCTCGACGATCCGGGTCGCCTCCTGGCCGGGGGCGTGCTTGCTGGCCGGGTTGGCGAACCGCTCGGTGAACAGCGGGAGCATCACCTCGACCACCCGCGGGTCGACGGGTGTGGTCGCGTTGTGGTCGAGATAGATCACTGTGGCTCCCCGGGGCCGGGCCGCTGGCTGCTGCCGGACGGTCCGCCGCAGGTCGGGCAGTGCGGGTCGCGCCGGGCCCGCAGCACCTGGAAGTCCAGGTCCCAGAGGTCGAACTGGAGCAGCCTGCCGGCCGCCGGCTCACCGAACCCGGAGATGATCTTTATGGCCTCGGTCGCGGCGAGGCAGCCGACCATCCCGGACACGGCGCCGAGGACGGTGAAGCCCAGCGGCTGCCAGGACGGGTCGCCCTCGGCGAAGACGCAGCGCAGGCACGGCGACCCGGGCCGGACGACGAGCATGTTCCCCTCGGTGGCGTTCATCGCGGCGACGACCGCCGGGGTCCGGGTCGCCACGCAGACGTCGTTGAGCAGGTAGCGGTCGGGGAAGTTGTGCCGGGCGTCCACGACGACGTCCGCCTCGGCGACGAGGCGGCCCAGCTCGGGGAGCTGGGACAGCTCTCGGTCGAGCGCGACGATCTCGACTCCCGGGTGGTGCGCGCGCAGGGTCTGCTCCGCGCAGGCCACCCGGGAGCCACCGATCCACTCGGGACGCATCAGGGTCTGCCGGTTGAGGTCGGGCTCCTCCAGCGCGCCCGGGTGGACCAGGACCAGCCGGCCGACCCCGGCGGCGGCGAGATAGGTCGCCGCCGCCCCGCCGACGCCGCCGATGCCCGCGACGAGCACGGTCGCGCCGCGCAGCCGCTCCTGGGCCGCCGGGCCGAAGCCGGGCAGGCCGAGCTGCCGGTCGTACCGACCGGGCAGGCTCGCTCCCCCGCTGCGCTGCGCCGGGGGCGCGCCCTCCGGCGCGAGCGTCCCGGCGGCCGGCGCGGCCGGGGCCTGGACGGGAGCCGGTGCCAGACCCGTCGGTGCCAGCGCCGTTGCTGACACCGCGGTCTCGGACGCCCCGCGGGCATCGACCGGACCTGTCTGGTCGGCCGGGCCAGACGGGCCGGACGGGCCGGACGCCGGCGGCGAACTACGCCGGGTCGCTATCATGCTGCGCTCCATGACTGGTCCGTGGGTTCCGTCGGGGGGTCGGTGTGGTGGGCCGGGGTTCGCCGTCAGGAGACGAGGGCGACGCGGCCGATCTCGGGCAGGCTCTCCTTGATCCGCTTCTCGATCACCGCGGTGACGGTGGCCGAGGCGCTGGAGCAGCCGTTGCAGGCGCCGACGAGCCGGATGTGGACCTCGGCCGTGCCCGGCTGCCCGTTGCCCGCGAGCACGGTGACGAGCTGCACGTCGCCGCCGTCGCCCTGCAGGAACGGCCGGATCTCGGCGATGACGTCCTCGACCTGGCCGCGCAGCCGCTCGTCGGCCTCGGCGCGCTCGGGCTCCTCCGGGGTGCCGAACGAGTTGCCGCAGCCGCACGAGCTGGTCGCGTTCGGGTTGGTGAAGGTGAACCCGGAGGAGGTCAGCGACTCGACGTAGTCGATCCGCAGGCCCCGCAGGTGCCCCATCATCGACGAGTTGACGAAGACGTCGAACCCGTCGGAGTGGATGACGATGTCGTCGCTCTCCGCCCCGGGGGCCAGCGCCAGGTTGTAGGTGAGGCCGGAACAGCCGCCCGGGTTCACGCCCACGCGCAGGCCGTAGCCGGCCGTCTCCGTGCTGCCGCCGAGCAGGGTCCGCACCTGGGCGCGGGCACGCTCGGTCAGTTCGATGGTGCTCTGGACGAGGGTCATGACCGCGCTACCTCCAGGTCGGCGATGTCGGTGCTGGCGCTGTTCGTGCTGGCGCTGTTCGTGCCGGCGAGGTCGGCGCGCGCCTTCCGCGGAGCGGTCCGCTCCTCGCGGGGCTTCTCGGCGCGGGGCTTCTCGGCGCGCGGCTCGGTACGGGCGTGCTCGGCGTCGTGGCGGTGGCCGCCACCGGAGCAGGAGCCGGACTTGTCACGCCCACCCGAGCAGGAGCCGGGGCGGACGCTGACGGCGAACTCGAACGGGTCGTCGTCCATGAGGTCCGGGTCGAGCAGGTCGACGTCCACCAGCTCGGCCTGCGTCAGTTCGGCCTCGGCCATCTCGGCCTCCACCTCGTCGAGGTCGATCTCGTCGAGGTCGGCGAAACCGGTGCCGGCGGGGTCCGGGTTCGCCGGGACGGCCGCGCGGCCGGTGCCGGTGCCGGTGGCGGTGCCGGTGGCGGTGCCGGTGGCGGTGCCGGTGGCGGTGAGCCGGGCGCCGGCGGCGGCGACGGCCTTCTCGATCAGCTCGTAGACCTCGACCGGTTCGATCCCGGCGGCCTCGAGCGCGTCGTACGGCCCCGGGCCGATCTTGCTGCACAGGATGGCGGAGCAGTCGGAGAGCATCTCGATGGTCTTGTCGAGCACCGAGGCGCCGTCCCCGCACTCCGTCGGGCCCTCGCAGTAGCGCTGCACGTCACGGGTCTGGACGAGCCGGGCCCAGTTGTGGCCGGCCTCGTAGATCCAGAACTCGGTGGCGTGGCCGAAGTGCTGGTTGACCACGCCGCTGCCCTTGGTCGCGACGGCGACCAGGACGACCTCGTCGGGCCTGGTCGCCGGGCCGGCGACGGTGACCGTCTCGCGCTCGGCGCGGGTCTCCTGACGCCACCGCTCGATCTCGGCGTGGGCGGCCTGGCGGCCTTCCAGGTCGTAGGCGATCTCGCGGCCCTGGTAGGTCTCCGGGGTGAACTCGTCACCGCGGTCCTCGCCGAGCAGGCCGACGGCGTCCGCCCGGCACTGCCGGCAGTGCCGCATCATGTTCATGTCGGCGCCGTCTTCGCCCTCGCAGCGGTCCTGCAGGGCCTTGAGCTGCTGGGGCGTCGGGCCCGGCTGGCCGGCGAGTCCGAACACGGTGCCGTGCTCCGGGGCGGAGACCAGCGGCATCACGTTGTGCAGGAAGGCACCGAGCCCGCGGACGGTCTTCGAGACCTCGACGAGGTGCTCGTCGTTGACCCCCGGGATCATCACCGAGTTGACCTTGGCGAGGATCTTGCGCTCGGCCAGCATGGCGAGGCCCTCGAGCTGGCGCTCGGAGAGGATCTTCGACGCCTCCCGGCCGGTGTACTTCTTGCCCTTGTAGGCGACCCAGGGGTAGATCAGCTCGCCGATCTCGGGGTCGATCATGTTGATCGTGATCGTGACGTGGTCGACGTTCAGCGCGGCGATCCGGTCGACGTGGTCGGGCAGGGTCAGCCCGTTCGTCGACAGGCACAGCTTGATGTCCGGGCAGTCCCGGGCGACCAGTTCCAGGGTGCGGAAGGTGCGCTTCGGGTTGGCGAGCGGGTCGCCGGGGCCGGCGATGCCCAGCACGCTCATCTGCTTGATCTCGCTGGCGACCAGCTTGACCTTGGCGAGAGCGTCCTCGGGGGTGAGCAGGTCGCTGGTGACCCCGGGCCGGCTCTCGTTCGCGCAGTCGTACTTGCGGTTGCAGTAGTTGCACTGGATGTTGCAGCCGGGCGCCACCGCGACGTGCATCCGGGCGTAGTACTGGTGCGCTTCCTGGCTGTAACAGGGGTGGTTGGCGATCTTCTCGGCGATCTCCGGGTCGGTGGCCGGAGTGCCGCTGCCGCAGCTCTTCTTGGAGGCGCAGCCGCCGCCCGTGGTGGCGGGTAGCGACGCCGCCGGAGCGGCGGGCAGCACCGGAAGCATGACGGGCTCGTTGGTCACGACAGGCCCTCCTCCTCGTCGGTGGTCCCGCTGGTCACGGCGGCGCTGCTGTCAGCCGCGGAACTTGTGGCATGGGCGGTACCGCCGTCGGCGGCCCGGCTGGACGCGGAGGTCGCCCGCGCCGCGGGCTCGAGCTCACGCTCGAGCGCGCCGACCACCCGGCCGTTCTCGAACGCGACGGCGTAGACGATGTGCTCCTGCAGGTAGAGGCCGACGTTGATGACCTCGCCCCGGGTGCCGGGCTCGACCAGGATCTGGCCGGTCGCGATGTTCGGGTCCGGGAACGTCCCGTCCTGGCGCAGGGCCTTGGTGGTGGCGACGACATCGCCTACATCGAAGGTCGACTTCATCGGTCCTGGCCCTTCTCGTCGGATTGGGCGGTCGCGGGTCGCTCGACCGTGATGTCGGTGGTGGCGACGAACCCGGCGGGCTCGGGTGCACGGTCCTTCAGCACCTTGAACAGGCGGTGGTCCAGCGCGGTGGCGGTGGTGAAGGCCTCGTAGGCGCGGATGAGGGCCGCCCGGTAGTCCCGCAGCAGCACCTCGGGGGACACCTCGGCGTCGGCCCCCTCGTGCAGGCCGGCGATCTCCTCGGCGAAGTAACGCAGGATGTGCAGTCGGTTGACGGCCACCACGCGCGGGTCGTAGTCGACGTCGAGCAGCTCGAAGTACTGCTCGGCGGTCGAGCAGCGGCGGAACTCCTCGAGCTGGCTGGTGAGGGCGCTCATGCTCCCGCTCCCTTCCCGGCGCCGCCGGCCGCGCCGGCACGCAGCTCGTTCTCCAGCAGCGCGATCTCGGCGTAGGCGTCGTAGGTACGGCGGGCGAGGTCGAGGATGTTCTCCCAGCCGAGCGGCAGTTCCTCGGAGAGATCGTGCAGATCGAGCTTGAGCTGCGAGGCCTTGCTGTTCATCTTGCGCAGCCGGGCCTTGACGGCGGCCTCGTCGGTACCGGCGGCGGTGCTGGCGCTGGTCTCAGGAGTCATCGCGAGCGACCTCCCCCCACTGCTCCACGAGCTTGGCGGCGACGGTCACCATGGCCTCACCACGGGCGGCGAGGTCCTCGAGCGAGTTGAAGCCGAAGCGCTGGACGTCGCGCAGGATGTCGGAGAGCACCACCAGCCGCCCGCCGAAGACGATCACCCGGCCGAAGCCCTCGTGGTTCAGGTCGAGCACGGTGGTGGCGATGACCCCGGTCGCCTTCTCCACCGAGGCGGCGACGGCCTGGTAGAAGGAGCGCACCCGCCCCTCGATGACGGCGTCGATGTCGCAGTTGGAGGCGATCTGCCGCCGCTGCTCGCGGGTCAGGATGAACGGGCCGAGCAGCTGCTCGTCGGGCAGCCGGTCGAGGTTGCCGTAGGTGTCACCGGCGCGGAGCTGGTCGACGAGGTCCCGCAGGAACCCCTCGAACTGGCCGCCTGCGCTGGGGGCCGGTGTGGTCATGCCGTTCCTCCCATGGTCATCGGGGTCGACTGGGTATCGGGGTCAGCGGGGCCTAGTCCGTCGCGGCGGGGGCCGGCGACGAGGAGGCCGGGGTCCAGGCGGGGGCCGCCTGCGGGCTGTGCGCCTTGAGGACCTTGCGCAGCCAGGGCGGCGGGCTGCCCGCGAGCACCGCGACGAACTTGGTGAGCAGGGCGTCGATCTCGGTGCCCTTGGCGACCTTCATCGGATGGATGCGGGCCTTGACGACCTTCGCCGCCGCGGTGCCACCGATGTCGCAGACGTTGAGGATGGCGCAGTCGACGACCGCGGCCAGCCGCGAGGCGATCTTGTCCTCCTCGTCCTCCTCCGCGGGCCCCAGCTCCCTGGTCTCGAACAGGCGGTAGCCCTCGGGCCCGACCTCGTACACGTCGAACCGGCGGCACCAGCCGAAGTGCTGGTCCACGGCACTGCCGTCACTCGTCGCGAAACCGATCTTCAACATGGGGACTCCTGGCAAAGAACGTCGAGCTGGTCGAACGGCGCGAGTGGGGGCTGGGCGGCGTCTTCGGGCCGCGCGCGGTGATCCAGATGGAGGTCGGAGCGGTGATCCGAGTGGTGGTGCTGGTGGTCGAGCAGCCGGTTGGCCGCGTCGACGAGCAGGCGCAGGCTGCCGCCGTATCCGCCGGTGGTGCGCAGGGCGGAGCCGAGCCGGTCGTAGATCGGGAACCCGACCGACAGGTGGGCGGCACCGATGCGGTCGGCGACGGTGCGCACGTGGCTCGATCCGATGAGCAGCTCCGCGCCGCCTTCGAGGGCGCGTTCCTCCAGCTCGGTGAGGTCACCGATGACGATCTCGTCCCAGGGGGCGGTGGCGAGCACGGGCGCGGCCGTCGGCGACACCGCCGCGACGATCTCCGCGCCGACGTCGCGCAGCAGGGAGCCGACGGCGACCAGCGCCTCGGGCTCCATCGCGAGCGCGATCCGGGCCCCCCCGAGGACGAAGTGGGTGTCGAGCAGACCGTCCGCCAGCCGGGCGCGGGCGCGGCGCACCTCGGGTGCCGGCCCGCGTCCCGAGTAGGCCATCAGTTCGGTGACCAGCCGGTCCATCGCGGCGAGACCGCTGAGGTGGTCGTGCTGGACGAGGTCGGCGGCGGTGCGCGCGGCCAGGTCGACCCCGGCCTCCGCGGCGGTCGCGCCGGCGGTGATGATCAGGCCGGCCTCGTCGAGGCGGCGCAGCTGCGCGAGCCCGGTGCCACCGGTCGTCGTCGGCTGCCAGGACGGGGCCAGGTGCCCGTCGAGGGAGCCGGAGAGGTCCGGGACCAGCACCGGCGCCATCCCGAAGGAGCGGATCAGCGCGCAGAGCTCGTCGAGGTCGGCCGCCGACAGCGACGGTCCGACGAGCACGGCTACCGTCTCGGGCGCGGAGCCGGCGCCGCGCGTACCCGGATACTCGTCGAAGTCGGCGTGGTCGAAGGGGACGGTGGCGACCAGTGAGCGCAGCGCGGCCGACCAGCCGTCCGACAGCCCGCCGGCGAAGTCCGGCGTGGACACCCGGACGATCAGCGGCGCGCCCTCGGGCGTGGTGTGGTTCATCATCGCGATGTACTGGCGCACCTGGCCGGCGACGTCCTCGCCGCTGACCTCGGTGACGCCGGTGGTGAGCAGCCCGATGATCCGCGGGTTCTGCCTGGCGCGGATGCCGTCCAGGTTCGCGATGAGGTCGTCGCCGCTGCCGAGCACCGCGGACACCTCGGTGACGCCGGTGGTCTGCAGCGGGACGGGCTCGTTGAAGTGCCGGGTCAGCAGCGCCTTGGCGAACGAGGCACAGCCCTTCGACCCGTGCATGACGGGCATCGCCGCGGCGAGGCCGAGGAAGACCAGCGCCCCGCCGAGCGGCTGGCTGAACCGCAGCGGGTCCAGGCCGGGCCGGCGGTCACTCGTGACGACCCGGGCCATCAGGCCACCCCCTCGACGTCCCAGGGCGCGGGGGCGCGGACCTGCTCCCACACCGGGTTCGACAGCGCCATGTCGAGGCGGCGGGCCAGCTCGACCGCGCCGCGGTAACCGGCGTAGGGGATGTGCCGCTCCTGGTTGATGTCGAGGAACGGCAGCCGGCCCTTGAGCGCCGTGTACTGGTTGCGGCCGCCGGCGACGAGGATGTCCGCGCGGGTCTCCTCGGCGATGCGCAGCAGCTCGCGCGGGCTGCCCTCGGAGACGATTTTCGCGTCCGGGCCGAGCAGTTCGCGGATCTTCTCGACGTCGCCGTCGGAGCTCTTGGTGATGCCGTTCGCGACGACCTCGATGCCGAGGTCCTGCAGCGCGGAGACGATCGACCAGCTCTTGACCCCGCCGGTGTAGAGCACCGCGCGCTTGCCGGCGAGCCGCTCGCGGTAGGGCTCCAGCGCCAGGTCGACGGCGGTCTGCTCGAGGGCGATGACCTCCTCGGCGCGCCGGGCCAGCTCCGCGCCGCCGAGCAGGCGGGCGAACTCGCGCAGCGTGTCGTTCATCGCCCGGACGCCGTAGAAGCTGCCCTCGAACCAGGGGATGCCGTAGCGCTCCTCCAGGCCGCGGGCCAGCCCCAACAGCGCCCGCGAACAGACGACCATCGTCGCGCGGGCCCGGTGCGCGGCGGCGACGTCGGCGTAGCGCGCGTCACCGCTGATGCAGGCCCGGACCCGGATGCCCATCTTGGCCAGCACCGGCAGGACGTCCCACAGCTCGCCGGCGATGTTGTACTCGCCGACCAGGTTCACGTCGAGCTCGGTCACGTCGGACGGCTCGACCGTCCCGATGACGTGCTCGAGCAGCGCCTCGCCGGCGAGCCGGTTGCCGAGGTTCTTGTTGCCGGCGAAGCCAGGCGCGTGCACCGGGATGACCGGTACGCCGGTGTGCTCGGCGGCCGCCGCGCAGACGGCGTCGATGTCGTCGCCGATCATCGCGGTGACGCAGGTCGAGTAGACGAAGACCGCCGGCGGGTGGTGCCGGCGGACGGCTTCGAGGATGGTGTCGAACAGGCGCTGCTCGCCGCCGAAGATGACGTCCTGCTCACCGACGTCGCTGGTGAAGCCGCGGCGGTAGAGGTCGGGGCCGGAGGAGAGGCTCCCCCGCCCGTCCCAGGAGTTTCCGGCGCAGGCGATCGGGCCGTGCACGACGTGGGCGCTGTCGACAATCGGAACCAGGGTGATCATCGCACCGTCGAAGGTGCAGCCGCCGCTGGTGCCGCCGGGCGCGGGCTTGGGGCAGCCGGCCTTGCGCTCCTTGGCGGATTTCTCGCGGTTGTGATCACAGGCCGGTTCGGTGAATAGCGTTGCACGGTCAGTGGCGGCCATGGCGATCTCTCGGCTTAGGGAGGGTCGTCCCTCGGTGAGCTGGGTGAGCGGGCCGTTCGATGGACCAGCAGTTCTTCTGAACCGGTGATGGTGCTGGGGGTGCCGGGTAGCGGTGGTGCGGGCGGATGGTGCTGGCGGGATGGTGGCCGGCCGGCTGGGGCGCCGGCCCCGGCAGTGGCGGGGCACCGGCCTCCGCGGCGCGGGGGGCGCGGTCCCAGCGCGCGGGCGGGGGCCCCGGCGGAGCGGGGGCGCGGGGCCGCCAGCCGGCCGACCACTGGGAAGGCCGTGCGCGCCGCCCGGGGGACACCGGACGCTCAGGAGGCGTCCCCCGGACGGGGCCTAGCGCACGGCGTCGTAGCTATGGTCCGGGCTGGTCCGGTCAAGCTCGTCCAGCACGGTGTTCACGAGCTGCGTGAGCAGGTGCAGCCCGCCGGTGTAGCCGACGATCGGGAAGCGGTGCAGGTGGTGCCGGTCGAAGATCGGGAAACCGACCCGCACCAGCGGAACGTTCGCCTCCCGGGCGATGTACTTCAGGTAGGTGCTACCGATCAGCAGGTCGACCGGCTCGGTGAAGACCAGCGACCGCAGGTGCCACAGGTCCTTCTCCGGCCAGACGGTCGCCGCCTCGCCGAACTTGCTCGCCGAGAGGACCTTCTCCATGCGGGGCTTGAAGTCCTTGTCGGCGTTCGTGCTGACCACGTGCACCGGGATCATGCCGAGCTCGAGCACGAAGCGGGTGAGCGCCACGACGAGGTCCGGGTCACCGGCGATGGCGACCCGCTTGCCGTGGAGGTAGGCGTGCGAGTCCGTCAGGGCGTCGACGAGACGACCGCGCTCGACGGTGAGCTCGGCCGGGATCTCGACACCGGCGAGCCGGGCGATCTCGGTCAGGAACTGGTCGGTGCCGCGGACCCCGATCGGGGTCTCCAGCACCAGCGTGTCCTGCTTCCACACGTCGCGGATCAGCTCGGTGGTCTTGCGGGTGGCGGACTCCTGCAGGAGCACGGTGGCGCGGCTGAACTTCGCCTTCGCCGCCTCGGCCAGCGGCGTGCCGCCGGGGTAGAGGTCGTACTCCCCGTCGGCCGGCGAGTCGAGCGAGTCGGCGTGGTCGCCGAGGATCAGCGGGTCCACGCCCATGAGCTCGAGCACGCGCCGGTACTCGCGCAGGTTGCCGGTGTAGGTCTCGAAACCGGGGATGATGTTCAGCCGGGGCTTCCCACCGGCCGCCGGCTCCGTCGCGTCCGCCGACTTCGTCAGGTTCTCAAGGATTCCCTTGAGCATGCTGTCGTACCCGGTGATGTGCGAGCCCACGAAGCTCGGGGTGTGGGCGTAGGGAACCGGGTAGTCGAGGGCGACCACCTCCTTCTCCTTGGCCGCGCCGATGTAGGCGAAGAGGTCCTCACCGATGACCTCGGCCATGCAGGTGGTGCTGATCGCGACCATCTTCGGCTTGTACAGCGCGGTCGTGTTCTCCAGCGCCTCGACCAGGTTGTTCAGGCCGCCGAAGACCGCCGCGTCCTCGGTCATCGACGTGGATGCCGCGGGGACGGGCTCCTTGAAGTGCCGAGCGAAGTGGCTGCGGAAGTACGCGACGCAGCCCTGCGAACCGTGCACGAGCGGCAGCGTGCCCTGGAACCCGAGGCCCGCGAGCACCGCGCCGAGCGGCTGGCAGGCCTTCGCCGGGTTGACGGTCAGCGCCTCCCGGGCGAAGTTCTTCTCCCGGTACTCCCAGCCGCGGGTCCACTCGAGGACGCGGGCAACCTCGGCGGAGTCACTGCCGTTCTCGAACTCGGCCTTGCCCTCGAACTGCTTCTGGTAGACCTCGTCCTTGAACAGCTCGCTGTGGTCGAGGACCCGCAACGGAATGGAACTGCCTGTCTCGGGAGTCGTCGTCACCGGACATCCTCCTTTCTACCGTGACTGATGGCCGCCGGCGATCGCCGGCGGGGACCGGAGACTCCGGTCAGAAAACCTCGCCGGCCTTCGACCAGGGGGTCTCCATGAGGTCCCAGGTCGGGCTGTTGATGGCGATGTCCATGTCGCGGGCGAAGACCGCGAAGCCGTCGACGCCGTGGTACGGCCCGGAGTAGTCCCAGGAGTGCATCTGGCGGAAGGGGATGCCCATCTTGTGGAAGACGTACTTCTCCTTGACACCCGCACCCATGAGGTCCGGCTTGAGCCGCTTGGCGAACTCCTCCAGCTCGAACGCCGTCGGGTCGTCGTAGAGCACGACGCCTTCCTTGAGTTCGGCGTACGTGCGGGTGTAGTCGTCCTTGTGCGCGAACTCGTAACCGGTGCCGACGACCTCCATGCCGAGGTCCTCGTAGGCGCCGATGGTGTGGCGGGGGCGCAGACCGCCGACGGCGAGCATGACGCGCTTGCCGTCGAGACGCGGCTTGAACGCGGCCGTGATCTCGTCGAAGCGCTTCTGGTAACGCGCGATCGCGGCCTCGGTCTTCGCCTGGATCGTCTCGTCGAACTTGGCGGCGATGGCCCGCATCGAGTTAACGATCTTCGTGGGGCCGAAGAAGTTGAACTCGATCCACGGAGTGCCGTAACGCTCCTCCATGGTGGTGCAGATGTAGTTCATGGAGCGGTAGCAGTGGATCAGGTTCAGCTTCGACAGGTGCGTCGAGGCCATCTCGTTCAGCGTGCCGTCACCGGACCACTGGGCGATGACGCGCAGGCCCATGTCCTCGAGGATCCGCCGGGACGCCCAGGCGTCGCCGCCGATGTTGTAGTCGCCGATGAGCGCGACGTCGTACGGGGTCTCCTGGAACGACTCGCCGCCGGTGCCGAGAACGTGGTCGCGGACCGCGTCGTTGGCGATGTGGTGGCCGAGGGACTGGCTCACCCCGCGGAAGCCCTCACAACGGACCGGGATGACCGGCTTGCCGAGCTTCTTCGACGCCGTGCGGGAGACCGCCTCGATGTCGTCGCCGATCAGACCGATCGGGCACTCGGACTGGACCGAGATGCCCTTGGCCAGCGGGAAGAGCTCGTTGATCTCGTCGCAGACCTGCTCCAGCTTGGGGTCACCGCCGAAGACGATGTCCTTCTCCTGGAAGTCCGTGGTGATCTGCATCGCGGTGAAGTTGGTGACACCCCACGGACCGCGGGCGTAGTTGCGCCGGGTGGCCCAGGAGTACTGGCCGCAGCCGACCGGGCCGTGGCTGATCGTGACCAGGTCCTTCACCGGGCCCCACACCACGCCCTTGGAACCGGCGTAGGCACAGCCACGGATCGTCATGACTCCGGGGCGGGACTTGATGTTGGACTTGACCTCGCACTCCTTCGACCCCTCGGGGTCGTTGGACTTGAGGTGCTTGGCGCGGAACTTGGCCGCCTTCTGGGGGTACTGCTCCAGGACCTCGGCGATCATCGCCTCGGTCTCGGCCCGCTGCGGAGCCGGAGTCGTCGTCATGATCGGGACCTCATCCTCGACAGTGTCAGAGCAGGTGGCCGGAGCCTCAGGCGACGGTCGCGTCGGCCTTCTTGCCGATGATCGTCTCGTCTTCCTGCTCCATGATCCCGAACTCGATCAGGAGCTCCTCGAGCTCGTCCATGGTGATCGGGGTCGGGATGGTCTTCATCTCGTTCTCGTCGATCTTCTTGGCCAGCGCGCGGTACTCGTTGGCCTGGCTGTTCTGGGGGTCGTACTCGATGACCGTCATCCGGCGCAGCTCGGCGTGCTGCACGACGTTGTTACGCGGGATGAAGTGGATCATCTGGGTGTTGAGGCGACGGGCGAGCTCCATGATCAGCTCGTCCTCGCGGTCGGTGTTACGGCTGTTGCAGATGAGCCCACCGAGGCGCACACCACCGGAGTGCGCGTACTTGAGGACACCGCGGGCGATGTTGTTCGCGGCGTACATCGCCATCATCTCGCCGGAGGTCACGATGTAGATCTCCTGGGCCTTGCCCTGGCGGATCGGCATCGCGAAGCCACCGCAGACCACGTCACCGAGGACGTCGTAGGTGACGAAGTCCAGGTTCTCGTAGGCGCCGGCCTCCTCCAGGTACGTGATGGAGGTGATGACGCCACGGCCGGCGCAGCCCACGCCCGGCTCCGGGCCACCGGACTCGACGCACTTGATGCCCCACTGGCCCTCGACCAGGACCTCGTCCAGCTCCAGGTCCTCGACCGAGCCCTTCTCCGCCGCGAGCTGGATGACGGAGGTCTGGGCCTTGGCGTGCAGGATGAGGCGGGTCGAGTCAGCCTTGGGGTCGCAGCCGACGATCATGACGCGACGGCCCATCTCGGCCATGGCAGCCATGGTGTTCTGCTGGGTGGTGGACTTGCCAATACCACCCTTGCCGTAGAACGCGATCTGGCGCATTGCATTCTCCTCCTGGAGCTGCGTACGCCTGCACGGTTTCGCGCAGTGCGTCCCGCGGGTCGGAAATCGGTTGCGGTCGTGGCCCCGCGAACCGCTGGGCGCTGGTAGCTCGCCCTCCCGGCTTGCCGCGATATGTAGAAACCGTAGGAGGGATTCATTTCGGGCGCATGTACGTCGGTAACCGCTCCGTTAACAAGAAATCGACCCCACGGGGGGCTACCTCACCACCCAGGAAAGCCTGAAAGAAAATTCCGAGGATAAGTTTTTGGTGGGATTCCCGGGCCGCCCCGCGACCTGCACGTGCGGCGGCACGGGCCGCGGCGGAAGGCGCGGCACAGGCCCACCGGGGGCACCCCCACCCGACGGCCGATCCGGTTTCAGCCGGATCAGCGGGCCGTTAATCAGGAGTGTCCTCCCTGGTGACCGCCCCCGATACACCGACTTCGGCGTGACGTACAACACCGAAACCCGGACCCTGAGTACTCGGTCACCCCCGCATCTGCGCCCGACGAGGCCGCGCGTATCCGCGTTTGCGGAACTCTATCAGCAGATTCCGCCGTGTTCGCGGTGGACTATCGTCCTAATTGCGGGTAACGGGGGTCGCGGACCCCTCCCGAGCACCCTCGGCAGGGCTCCCCCGGAAGCGGGCCGGCCAGGCCTTTACGTTTTCGAAACCACCCGGGCCGCTCCTGTCTGGACCAGGTCCGGAAGGTCGGATAGCGTTGCCTCGCGCACACGGGATAAAAGCACCGGTCAACACCCGGCAGACAGCACCCGGCAAACAGCACCCAGCAAACAGCTCGGTCCCATCAGCAGCGGTACCGAAAGCCAGGACGGTAGGAAGTGACGGAAGCTCAGGCCGTCGACGCCTGGACCGGCTCGCCCATCACATGGGAAGAACTGCGCACCGCGGTCGTCGGCAACAACGGTGTCTATCGGATCGACATGGCAGTCCTGCGCGAGATCGGCGGCTACGGCCGGCTCGGCACCAATGTACGGCAGATCCTCAGCCGGAAACTCGCCGGAGTCGGCCTCGGCCACCTCCCCGCCGAGCTGCCGTCCTACCAGGACAAGCAGGTCCTCCTGTACCAGTACGGGACCCCGGCGGCGGAGATCGTCGACGCGCTCAGCGAGGGCGCGACCGACGGCGCGGAGTCCGCGCTGCTCCGGCTGAACTCCTCGCAGGACCTGGCCAAGGTGCGGGACGCCTCGATCAAGGCGGTCGAGCTCCTGTCGATCCTCAGCGAGCGGTGCAAGGACTGCCAGGGTCCGTTGCACTGACGCCGGCCACCCGTGGCAGGGCGGGACAGGGCACCCGGGCACCCCCGGAGAGCCGCTCCCGGTCCCTCGGCCAGCATCAGAAGGTCACGACCCGAGCGTGACGTCCGCCGGACGGGTCGGAAGGGCCGGATCGGCCCGTCCGGCCGGGAGGATCCTCCCGGCCCGGCCGGCCGCCGCCCCCGGCCGCCCGCCGCCCGCCTGCTGCCGCCCGGCCGCCCGCCGCCCGCCTGCTGCCGCCCGCCTGCTGCCGCCCGGCCGCCCGCCGCCCGGTTTCCGGAATCGAACTTCCGTTTCTATCCGAGGACGCGAGTTCCCGTCGGCTTGTCAGCCGAGCGACGAAACTAGACCGCACCCCCATTTTTGCTGCATAGTGCGCCGAGCAGGGATTTCGGCGAACGGGGAGGCGGATGGCGCTGGGCACGGAAGGTTCCGGTTCGGATACGGCTCGAGATAGCACACGTGCGCCTTCGGTGGGGCTGGGCCTCGCCGTCGCGTTGTTGACCGGGGTGGCGGTCACGCTGGCGCTGGCGGTCTACTCGAAGACCCACGACCCCGCCCGTCGACCGCTGTTCACCCTCGGTTTCTCCGGCATGTTGCCGATGAAGGCCTGGCTCACCACGGCCGCGGCCGTCCTCCTGTTGGTGCAGCTCACGACCGCTCTGTGGATGTGGGGGCGGCTGCCCGGGGCCGGCCGGGCGCCCGGCTGGACGGCTCCCGTCCACCGCTGGAGCGGCACGGTCGCCTTCGTGCTGACGCTGCCCGTCGCGTTCCACTGCATCTGGGCCCTCGGATTCGCCAGCAGCGATTCCCGCGTGCTTGTGCACAGCCTCGCGGGGTGCGTTTTCTACGGTGCCTACGCGGCGAAAATGCTCGGCCTGCGGACGCGGAAACTCCCGGGATGGGCGCTGCCGGTACTGGGGTCGGCGGTTCTCCTCACCCTCGTCGTGCTCTGGTTGAGCGCGTCGCTGTGGTTTTTCACCCGCCCCGACATCCCGAAATACTGAGGAAGGCCGGCATGACGCAGGAAGCTCCGACACGGCGCGTGGTGGTTCCCGGCCTTGTCGTGACCGCGGCGGGTGCCGCCGCCGGCTACGTGATCGCCTCGGGCAGCAGTGCCGCCGACCCGAAACCGCCCGCCGCCGAGGCGAACGCGGCGGGCGGCGCGCCGGCCGCGGGGAACCCCACGACCCCACTGGCCAACCTCGCCGACATCCCCGCGAACGGCGGCCTGGTCATCGAGGACGCCAGCACGGTCCTGACCCGGGACGGCGGCGACGGGATCAAGGCGTTCACGTCCGTCTGCACCCACCAGGGCTGCAACGTCAGCTCGGTCGAGGGAGGGCAGATCATCTGCCCGTGCCACGGCAGCAAGTTCGACGCGCGGACCGGTGCTCGCGTCGCCGGGCCGGCGAAGCAGCCGCTGGCGCCGATCCCGGTGACCGTGCGCGACGGCGCCGTCTTCAGCGGCTGAGCAGGGGGAGAACATGGACCTGAGCACCATCCGGGTGACCACGGCCACGGGAACTGTCGAGCTGACCCCGGACCGGTCCTATGTGATCGGCCGCAGCCGCGACGCGGACATCACCGTCGCCGACACGAAGGTCTCCCGCCGGCACGTCGAGCTCGCCCCGGGCCCGGACGGCTGGACGGCGCGTGACCTGAGCACCAACGGAGTCTGGAGCGAGGGCGCGCGGGCGAAGCAGTTCGCCGTCGACGGCGAGATCCGCATCCGGCTGGGCGGGCTGGCCGGCCCGGAGGTCCTGCTCCGGGCGTTCCGGCCGGTCCAGCGCCCGCCGGCCGCGCCGCCGCGGCCGCAGCTCGACAACGCCGACGCCGAGACCATGCTGGCCGGGCAGGGCCGCCGGCCGGTTCCCGGGCAGGCCGCCCCGCCCGCCCCGGCCACTCGAACTCCCGAGCCGGTGGGTGCCGGGGCCAGCACCAGTGCTGGTGCTGGTGGCGGGGCCGGCGCTGGTGGCGGGGCCGCGCGGCGGCACCCCCTGGCCGGCTGGCTGCACGCGCTGCCGACCCTGGTCTGGCTCGCCGCCGTGGGGTTCGCCCTCGGCGCCCTGGTCGCCCTCTCCTGACCCCCGGCCGTCCTGTCATGTGACCCCGACCGTCCTGTCGTGCCGGCGGTGCCGCGCCGGCACGGCAGGATGGGAACCGTGGTCACCGTCAGCCCGGAACGGTTCGAGGAACTGGTCGTCGCCGCGCTGGACAGCCTGCCGCCCGAGCTGGGACGACGGATGCGCAACGTCGCCATCCTGGTCGAGGACGACTCCGCGGACGGCCTGCTGGGCCTCTACGAGGGAATTCCCCTCACCGAGCGGGGCGACTGGTACAGCGGCGTGCTCCCCGACCGCATCACGATCTACCGCAATCCGATCTGCGCCATGAGCGCCTCGGAGGCGGACGTCGTGCGTGAGGTGCGGATCACCGTCATCCACGAGATCGCGCACCACTTCGGTATAGGCGACGACCGGCTGGACGAGCTCGGCTGGCACTGAACCGCGCCGAACCCCGCTGAACCGGCCGGTGCCCCGGAGCGGTCAGCTCCTTCCCGGGAACGGGGGTGCGGTGGCCGACCGCCTGCGCCGCCCGGTCAACGTGGCCTCGATCTCCTCCAGCAGGTACTCGCGGGCGACCTCCCGGTCGTCCAGGCGGCTGATCAGGTCGATGGGGGTGATGCCCCCGAGCAGACCACCCGGGCTGCACGGCCGGACCACCACCGGGATCAGCCTGCGCTCCACCCCGCCCTCGCCGGCGCCGGTGCCGTCGCTCTCCCAGGCCGCCTGCCACTGGGACTGGATCTTCCGCGCCGCGGTCAGGTAGCTCTCGCTCAGCACGGCGATCGTCCGGGTCGAGTACTGGACCGCGTCGTGCCACTCCGCGACGCGGCCCGTGCCCGCCACCATGTCGAGGGCGTCCAGGTGCACCTTGTAGTCGGCGACCTGGAGCTGGTGGGCGATCCACTGGCCCCAGTCCACGTCGGCCTCCGTGCACGAGATCAGGAAATCCCACCTGCCGGTCGCCGGCTCGGGCACCGGCAGCTGTTCGGCCGCCACCGTACGGGCCTCCTCCCCCGAACCGGCCGCGCCGGCCGTGTCGGCCGTGTCGGCGTTCTCGCGTCCCGCGATCCACGCGACGCCCTGGTACTTCTCCATGTCGACCTCGACCCGCACGAAGTCGTCCGGGTCCAGCCCGCGCAGCCGCTCGGCGACCGTCGACTGGTAGATCGCGTCCGAGACGATCAGGGCGGTATCCGGGCCGTCGGCCTTTCCGAGGACGCCGCGCAGCTCTTTCGCGTCGACCAGCCTCGCCGTGACGATCGCGGGGGTGCCGGCGAGGCCGGTGCCGTCCACGAACGCCCGGCCCTCATGCACGGCGACGCGCAGCCGGATCCGTCCGACGCTGTTGCGGGTGCGGTTGTACTCGCCGAGGGCGATCCGCAGCTCCCGGGTGAAGTCGGCGACCACCGCCTCGGCGGGTACCCGACCTTCGACGATCATCATGAATCCGTCACCGCGGTCGTTGAAGTACATGGAGTCCGCCGGGATACGGACGGCGGCCGCCGCCTGGGCGGTGACGGCGCTGATGCCCTTGCGCCACTCCAGATGCACGAGCGCACCGTTCCTGCTGAAGCCCACCGCGTCGACCACGACGATCGTCCCCAGGACGGAGACCGGAGCGGCCGAGCCGGACGGGCCGGATCTCCCGAAGGGCTCGGCGGCCCGGCCACCCCCGACAGAGACGCCCGGCACAGCGGCGGCGCTCCCGGCCGCGGCCGAAGCCGGGGCTGGGACCGAAGCCGGAGCCGGGGAGCCGTGCGACGGGCCGCCGGCCGACCGGCGGAAGACGTCGTTACCGGGATACTCCTCGGCCGCGAAGGCCAGGACGCGGTCAGCGGCGTCCGGCCCGCCTCGTCCCGACGCCACCTCCTCGCCCACCTCCCACCAGAAGTCCCGGGAGGTGTGGCTGTCCCAGCTGGGCTGACTCTCGCGGTCGATACCCGCGCGCGCCAACAGTGATGTGGCGGAAAGCTTCCGGTGGTAGACCCTCGCCAGTTCACCCAGCTCGGATTCGGAAAAGGACCTGGCCATGGACTCCCCCGTCCGGCTCGTGCCTCGTATGCCGGTACCTCATGCATTCCGACGCCCACGCGGGCCCTCCGTGCTGCCCGTCGACTGGTGTCGACCACAATCGTAGTGCCCTGACGCGGCCGGTCCGGCGCGGTACCGCCGCACGGCGCAGCGTCGGGGATACGACAGCCACATCGCGGATCGTTCGGCGCCCCGGAAAACTGCTCATCCGGACGGCCGGTGACGGCGGCACCGGCGAATGGGAGGTACCCCGAATGCGACGCGGGTCGAGAAGCCTTCGAAATACGGGATCGCCGGCGGTCGTTCTGTTCGCCGGTCTCACATTCGTCCTGACCGGCTGCGGCGGTGGGAGCGCCACGCCCGGGGCCGGTGGCCCCGTCGGCGCGGCGGCCTCGGCCCCGCCGTCCGCGAGCGGCCCGGCCGTCGACGGGGTCGCGGTCGACGGGACGTGGCGCGGAAGCCACACCTGCGCCCAGGGAGCCACCGGCCTGTCACTGCGGATCGCGGGGACCGACCCGGCCGCGCTCACCGCCGTCTTCGACTTCTACCCGCTGCCGGGGAACCCCGCTGTTCCCCGCGGCTCGTTCACCATGACCGGGTCCGTTCAGGGCGGGCGGATATCGCTCACCGGCCACGAATGGGTCAGCCGCCCCGCCGGCTACGAGATGGTGAATCTCACGGGTGCCCCGAGGGCCGGCACACCCGACCGCGTCGATGGCGGCGTCGACGGTGTGGGCGGATGCACGGGATTCTCAGTCGAACGCGCTACCCCCGCGGAGAGCTGACGCCCCATTTCCGGGCGTTCGCGGGCAGGATCGGTATGTGCGGACACGTCAGGCAGCGGAGGGCGACTGGCCGGCCATCTGGCCGGTCTGGGAGGCCGTCGTCGCCGAGGGCGAGACGTGCATGTGGGCGCCGGGCACCGACGAGCGGAGCGCGCGGGGCCTGTGGATGCTGCCGGCACCCGCGCACGTGCTGGTGATGGAAGTCGAGGACGGCCCCGGTTCGACCCGTGTCGTCGCGACGGCGCTGCTCACCCCCAGCCAGCCGGGTCTGGGCGACCACGTGGCGCTGGCCCAGCTGCTGGTCGACCCGGCCGTGGTCAACTTCGGCGGGGGCGCGTTCGGCCCCGGCGGCTACGGGGCCGACGGCTACGGGGCCGATCTGGCCAGCAGCCGCGGGGTGGGCCGGGCCGCCGCCGAGGGGATGGTCGACTACGCCGCCGACCTCGGCTACCGCGCGATGCAGCTCAACTCGGTGGTCGCCGCGAACACCCGGCTGGTGGCCCTGTGGAGATCACTGGCGTTCCGGGTGATCGGCACCCTGCCCGCGGCCTACCGCCACCCGTGGCACGGCGAGGTCGACCTCTACGTCATGCACCGCTTCCTCCCGCCCGGCAAGCCGGCCCCCCGCGTCCTCACCTGACGGGAGCCGCGGCCGAGCCTGGACGCTCCAGACCTGGACGCTCCAGACCGGACGGCCGCCCACGCGGCGACGGGTCGGCCCACCGGTCGGCCTCAGCTCGCCGCGGGCCCGGCCGCGTCGCCCGCTCCCGCCTCGGCCGCCCGCGCCTCGGCCCAGATCTCGTTGAACAGCGCGATGCGCTCACCGATGCGCGTCCGGTCGAACTTCAGATGGGTGCTGGTGATGCTGGCGCCCTGCAAAGCGCCGACCTCCACCTCGTAGCTGACCTCGTCATCGAACAGAATGAAGTCACGAAAGGTCTTGCGCCAGCCCGTCCCGCCGCCGAGCTGGTCGCCGCCGGGCACCACGACGCTGTGGACGACGATGCCCGCCTTCCGCTGGTCATCACAGATCTTGATAAAATCCGCGTTACGCCGGACCTTTTCGTTGTTGAGAATGAATACCCGCCGGACGAGCACGCCGCGGGCGACCGCCTCCTGCTGCGCCGCGAGATACGCGCGGCCGAGCTCGCTCTTCCAGAATCCGTCGCTGAAACTACGCCGCCCGCCGTCGGCGGCGGTGGTGCTGGTCGCCGAGATCGTGTGCCGGGTTCCCCGGGTGAGCGCCAGGATCCAGTCCCGATCCTCGCCCTGGCAGGTCACGGAATCACCTTCCAGGCCGCGCAGCAGCTCGTTCAGCGCCCGGATCTCCTCGGCCACGAGCCGGCCCAGCACGGGTGCCGGGGGGACCAGCTTCGCGGCCCGCTCGACCAGCCCGCTGACGGGCCGGGCACCGGGAACCGCCACCTCGACAGCCGAGTTCTCCAACGACTCCAGCAGGCGGACGCCACGGTCGACCCGGTCCAGCCGCCGGCCGACCGCCTCGACGCCGTTCTCGACGTCGACCAGGTGCTGCGCGGTGAGGACGACGCCGCCGATGAAGACGGAGAGCATCGTCGTCCAGGTCGTTTCTCCGTCGAGTAGATAGCTCAGCAGAAAAGTTGCGCCGCCGGTGGCGACCGCCACCACGACCTGTCTGATGATCCTGACCACGCGCGCCCTCCCCCGTTCAGTCCCTGTCACACGCCGACAAGGTCTTCCGCGCGGCCCCCTGGTCGGCCCCCGCGGTCCGGTCCCGGGCGGACCGGTCCGACGGCGGCTCGAGCCCGGCCAGCATGAGCTGGTCCCGAATCTGCCCGGTCAGGCTGGCCCACTCCCGGGAGAAGCCGGGCCGTCTTTCCAGCGCGCCCCAGACCTCGGCCAGCTCCTCGACGACCCGCGCGCCGGGCATCCACAGATGGAGCAGGCGGTCGATCACCGGACGGAAACGCCGCACCACCTCCGGCGCGGAGTCAACCCCGATTCGGCTGTTGTCGAGCAGGGCCTCCACCGTGGACAGCAGCCAGTCGTGAAAGGCGAGATCCTCGCACGCGGCCACCGCGTCGGACGGATCGCACCTGCCCAGCCGAAGCCTCAGTGTCCGCAGCGTCTCGTCGTGGATGACGAACTCGACGCTACGGGCTGATTGTGGCAGCAGAGGCGAATCGAAAGACCGCCAGCTGACGGCGAAACGCAGTTTCGTCCGACGTGCGCGCAACGAGGCCACCCGATCGATACCGGGGCTACGTTGAACACGGCCGAGCAACCGGCCGCTCACCGCGCCGAGATCAAGGGATGCCCTGGTCGGCGCCGTCAGGAATCCCGCTGCCAGGTCGTCCTCAGTACTGCGTCCGACAACCTCGACGGTCCCGGGGTTCGCCACGTAGTGCGACCATGGCAGCCGCCGCTCGCCGACGGCGCGGATGAGCCGGGCCCTGCTGGACGCCTGCAGGACCGTGCCTCCGGTGACGGACGCTCGGGCCACGACCGTTCCCGCGCCGTCGGCCCTGGTGCCCGAGGCGGTGGCGAGGGGGCAGTGCACCCCCACCCGGACGTCGGGTGAGAACGCGTGGGCCATGGGCCGGGTCGCGCTGCGGACCCGACCGCCCGGGACGATGTCCAACAGCGTGGCGGCGGTGGCGGCGCCGACCCGGTGTGAGTTCTGCAGCAGGGTGGTGAGCACCTCGCCGACGAGCAGGTCCAGCTCCTCGGCCGGCTCGGGCGTCTTCGGTGCGCGTGGGGCGGCCGTCGCCCGGGGAACAGCCGCCGCGCGTGGGGCCATCATCAGCGGCCCAGGAAGAGGTAGGAGAGTCGGTCCGCGGGTTCGGGTGGCAGCGGAACGCCTTCGGCAGCCGCGCGACGTCTCGTGACCGACAGCGCGGCCGAGTCGACCCCGACCTGACCGAGGATCACCCGCACGGCGTGCTCGATCGGCAGGTAGCCGGTGTCGAGCAGGGAGAACGTCCGGTAGGCGCAGAAGGGCGCGGGGGCCGGGGTGAGCCGGCCGATCGCCGGGAGGTCGGCCCACCGGTCGGGAAGACTCTCCAGATCGACCGCCACCGGACGAACCACCGTCTCGCCGCCGGCCCGTAACAGGCCCAGCCGCAGCAGCTGCCACACCGTCGCCAGGAAGGCGCATGACCAGACCCGGTGTGCCCGGTGTTCGCTCCACAGCTCCACGTCGAGGAACACCGAATGGCGGCGGGAACCGTTCTCCGTCGGCGGCCGCCAGGACTCCGCGGCTCCCATCGCCCGGCCCCCGACCGGGGACGGCGAGCGGGCCCCGTTGCACAGCCAGCCCGTCTCGTCCGGCGGCGGACGCGAACCGTTCGCCCCGTAGGGCGGGTCGACGACGAGCGCTCCCTCGACGATGCGCGCCAGCGGCGCGTGCTCGGTGGCCGTGCACGCCGACTCCCGCGCGATGTAGTCGACGGTGACGCCGCTGGCACCGGCGGCGGCGAGCAGCTCGGGCACCGCCACCGCGGGCGGCGGCATCTTCCCCTGGTCGGAGTAGTCGTCGATCAGCAGGCAGGTACTCACCCGAGGGGTCCGGCCGGCGACGCCGGCCAGGGATTCCAGCCGCGGCCGGTCCACCCACGGCGCGATGCGGCGGAAATGCTCCGCCAACGCGCCGTCACCACCGGTCAGGTCCTCCGGGTAGAAGTGACCGACCTCGACCGACAGCTGGGCCAGCGGCAGCTCCGCGGTGCGCTCGACGGCGCTCGTCTCCCGGAACACCGCGGCCCCGGAGGAGCTCGCCGGCCCGCCGGGGAAAGGTTCCACGTGCGTCAGAGCCCCTCCCACGCGCCGTCGTCCGTCAGGCGCTTCGCGAGTTCCTCGAACGCCTGCCCGGTCTCCTCGTTGGCGATCCGCGTGGTCGAGATGTCGTCCTCGACGATGATCTGCTCGCGCCACTGCAGGACCGGGTCGAGCGGGATGGAGCCGAGCATCACGCTGCGGCCGATCCGCAGCTTCGCCGCCAGCTTCTGCAGGCTGGTGTTGTACGACTGCAGCCACACCGACTGTTCCGGCCGCAGGACGGACAGCTGAGGCGAGTCCGGTTCGAGGACCGCGGTGCGCACGAACCGGATGGAGTCCTCCAGCTCGCGACGCTGGTGTCCCCAGGCCGTCCCCGCGTCGAGAACGCCGTACGGGCCGAACACCAGGCCGGCGGCGGAGACGATGTGCTGGCGGGTCCAGCGGTGGAACACCAGCCAGCGGGCCTTCTTGTCGGCGATCACCGGGTCGGCCGTGGCGCGCAGCACCAGCTCCGTCGCGTAGGAGCGGCCGGCGCTGAGGTCGACGAGGGTGAGCTCGAACTCCTCGTCGAGGCGCAGGAACAGGTCGCTGCACCGCCGGGCCATGGCCGCGTCGACGGGGAACTCGCCGCCCCCGGAGTCTCCCGGCAGCAGGGTGAGCCGGCCGGCGCCCAGCGGCCTGGCCCGCGGCCCGCCCAGCTCCGACTGCGCCCAGACGTCCAGCTGGTCCGCTTCGGCCGCCCGGCCGGCGAGGTACTCGTGCAGCCCACCGCCGCTCGCCGTGCCCTGCCCGGCCGCCTCCACCCCGAAGATCGCGCCCGCGGTGGGTGAACCGAAGTCGAAGTCGAGGTAGCAGACGTCGCTGCCCTGCATCGCGCGCCGGTAGGCGACGTTGCAGCTCGTCACGGAGCGCCCGGTGCCGCCCTTGTCGGACGTCGCAAACACGATCATCGACGCGGCCCTCAGGCCTGCCGGGCCACGGCGAGCGCGTCGAGATCGCGCAACGCCGCCTGCACGATCGAGATCGACGTCGCCGGCTGCCGTTCACGCAGCTCCCGGGCTCGCCGCAGGTTCGCCCCGATGCCGTGCAGCTGGGTGCGGGCCGGGAGGGCGGCTGTCGGTGACTCCCGCAGCAGCTCGGTCATGTGCAGGTGGTCGGCCTCCGCGAGCATGTCCAGCGCCAGCTCGGCCAGCGTGGGACTGTACGGGCGCCGGTCGGTGAGCGCCGCGACCGTGACGAGCGCCTCCATCACCCGTTCGGTGAAGTACCACGACGGCCCCTTGTCCGTCGGCGGCACGTTCAGGAGGCTGGTGTCGTCCCACAGCCCGGCGCCCGGGGGGTCGGCGAGCTGACGGAGCCGCACGTGACGTTTCCAGATCTCGTCCGCCAGGGCGACCAGCCGGTCCCGCAGAGCACTGTCGCGGGTGATGGACGCGGCCCGCGCCACCCGCTTGAGCAGCGCGGTCGAGAAGTCCGCCACCGGCCACACCAGGGGCGGCCCGAGGTCCTCGGCTCCGGTGAGCACCAGCCGCACGCCCGGGACGTGCAGCCCGATCGCGGGCTCGCGCTGCCTGGCCCGTCTGGTGACCCGGCCGCGCACGGCCAGCTCCGCCAGTACCTCCCCGATCCGCGCGATGTCGACGTCCCGAGCTCGCTCGCTGGCCAGCGCCTCGATCGTGATCGAGGCGGCCAGCAGCGTGTCGTAGTCCGTCTCCGGCCCTTCCTCGGCGGGATCCGCGCCCCGCCAGGGAACCTCCTCGACGGGCCAGCGGCCCCGGCCGAGACGCGCGATGGTGCTCCAGTAGATGCGGGCCAGATTCGAGCGCAGCTGCAACGCGCCCACCAGGCTCTCCTGGTCCGGGTTGATCAGGCCGAGCCTCCGGGTGCGTTCCGAGAAGAGGTCCGCGATACCGTCGAGCGCGACGACGGTGAAATACAGGGACGGTTTCGCCAGCGCGACGCCCGGAGCCTGGTAGACGTCGACGTTCGATTCCAGTTCGACCGGCGGCGCCTCCCGGATGATGCCCCAGGACCAGCCGCACTCGAACAGCACACCGTCGTCCTCCACGACGTCGGCCGCCAGTTCCACGCCGAGCTTCAGCTCACGCAGCGAGGTACGGGCGGGCACGAGCGCGTCACGGAGCTCGTCGAGCACCTTCTCGGTCGCTTTTTGCTCCGTGTTGACCAGGTCGCACAGCGCCCGGCCCTCCTCTGAATAAGGAGTGAAGGTCCGCACGGTGAAGCAGCGCAGCAGTCCCACCATCGACGCGGTCAGCCGGCGCGACGCGGCCCTCTCCAGCTCCAGCATCTCGGCCAGCAGCGCGTCACGCCGAACGGTCGACCGGAACTCCCGGACGAAGCCGAGAACGGCGAGCGACAGCGTGATGGACATCGAGAAGGAGTCGACGATCTCCAGCGCCTGCTGCTCGGGGGTCGGTGTCTCGTCCGGCCCGGCCGACTGGAAGTAGGAGCCGCCGGCGAAAACCGGGGCCTTCCGCTCGTTCGTGTACCGGCCGAAATACTCACCGAGGGTCTGCACCATGATCTGCGGGATCTGCCGGGCGTCGCCGATCCGCTTCAGCGCGTCACGGACATCCTTGGCCGTCTCGTCCGGCTTTACGATCTCCATGCCGGTCATCTGGTACGACGGATACATGAGACAGAGAAGCTGCTCGGCGTCACTGGTCGAGTTCGACTCGGCCCGGCCGCCGAACTTCCACTCGCCGCTCGGGTACGAGTACTCGACGGCCGACTCCCACATCTCCAGCAGAAGTTGCCTCGGACGGATATCCAACGCCGTCTACCTTCTTCCCGTTCCCGGGCCGCTAGGCGCCTGCGGTCGCGACTGAGGCGGCCGGTTCCCACTTTCTGGTACGGCCGCGGACGAGGACCATGCTCGCGTATCCCTCGCGTAGCTTCTCGGTGCCGACGAACCGGTCGGCCTTCAGATCCGTCGCCGTTCCGTCGAGACTGGCGACAATATCGTCCATCGCCACCGAAACCGCCGGGAAACGAATGTTCCCGACCTGGTATCCGCTGGATTTCTCCATATAAGCCATTGCGAACGGCGCACCGGGTACCAGCGCCTTCAGGAAGCAGTCGGAGGCCCGACGGAAATCCGCCATGTGGCCCGAGATGGAACAGGCGACGAAGAACATCGTGCCGATGTCCCACTGGGACCTGGGCAGGTCGAAGACGCTTCCCCGCTCGACCGTCGCCCGGTCCGCCAGCACCCGGCGCGGGTCGGCCACGCCGCTGTAGGCGGGTTCGCGGGTCAACACCTTCCAGAAGGGGTCCCAGGTGGAGCTGTAGGACCGGATCTCCTCCTTCAGCCACGCGACGTTACTCGCGGAGCGTTCCCACAGGGTTATCCGATCGCACCAGGGCAGCATCGACAGCGCCGGGTAGAGGTTGCTGCCGGTGCCCACGTCCAGCCCACGCAGTGAACGGGCGGCGGCCGCGGCCGCCGCCCGGGTGGCGAAGAACTCCCGCACGCCCTCGAGAATCTCCCGGTCGTCGTCACGCAGGACGGCGTAGTTGTGCGCGTGGTAGGCACCGGGATCGAACTCGTCCCACCGCGGCTCGTCAGAGGCGTCCATCGGGTACTTGCTCTTTTCTACCTGCACAGCGGCTCCCACGAATTACACGCGTCACTGTTTTGAACCAGGCTGTGGCCGGGGCGGGCGACGGGCCGCGGACCCGGGACGCGTCCGGGGGCAGGCGCGGGGGCCCTCCACGCGGCGACGAACCACCCGCGAACGGGCACGGCGGTGACAGAAACAGCGCCGTGCCGAACGGCGACGGCGCGCGCGAGAGCGAAACCGGGAGCGAGACCGCTCGACGGACGATTCTCCGTACGATGCGTCCAGGCGAGCCGGACCCGGCTGTCCAGCCGGGAGCAGGCGCGGACCGCCTCGGCTAGTGCGTGACGGTCCGCGACGCGTGATGGCCGTTTTCCCGACCGTCCGACAGCTGTGATGACGTCAGGTCGAGTTCGAGCAGCAGCCGCGGCTCGTTCTCGCCGTAATAGTCGTCGACGTCCCTGGTCTTCACGAAACCCAGCGAGCTGTACAGGTGTATCGCGGCCGAGTTGTCGGGTGCCACCGCCAGCTGCACCCAACGCACGCCACGCTCGCGCAGGCGTCTGAGGGTCTCTCTCGCCAGCCGACGACCAATGCCCTGCTCCCGACGGGAGCCATCCACCCCGAGGGCCAGGAAGTGGGCGAGATCGGTTTCGCTCTCCGATCCGGAGCGCACGGCTATCGAGTAACCAAGCAGCTCGCCGCCCTCGTCGGCGACCAGGATCTCCTGCCAGTGGACGTCGAAGAGCTGGCGCAGGACGAAGTAGGGGTACGCGAGCGGACCGAAGATCTGCTGGTCGATCCTGCTGAGCTTGGAGAGGTCCCCCTCGACGACCGCCCTCACCATGACCGTGTTCACGGCTCGCCCCTCCTGGACTTCCCTGGCCTGTCGACATGCCGGCCCGTGGGAGACAAGCGCGCAAATCAGCCGACCTGACACGGCCCATGCGCCGTCCAGCGCCCCCGCTACCCCCGTGACCTTCCCATATTCGGTACGTCACTCCTCGGTGGAGGGCCGCACGGCGAAGACTACCCTGCAGGCAAGGGGAGCCCTCGGCTGGCACGAAGATGCCTGCCGAGTGATCAACCGGATGTGACGGCACACAACGATGATGCCTCACTGGATGCGCACAATCCGTAAAACGGATGATGTGCAGAGGATATATTTTCACCGCCAAAAGTCTGGATTGACTGCTAAGAAGCAACAAAACGCACTGTGGACAAGGCTGGCGGCGCCAGAACGTCAACCACACGCAAATCACACACCGTCACATCGGGCGCCGGCTCTACCGGGAAGTAGATCCGGTCTCGGCCACCGATGAATGAGGAACGCGCCGCGTCGGCACGCTCACAGCCACAGCGGCGCCGCTCGATGCTCTCGTGTCAGCGCACCCCTCCCGGGGACTGTGAAGGGTGTCACCAGGTCAGACCACGACGAAACGGGCACGGGGTCGAGATACGCACCCGATTCGAAGGAGCCTCGCCCGTGGCGGACCGGACAGCGCTCGACCCGTTCTCCAGCATGGACACCATGGATGGCACGGATTCCGACCTCGCGGTACTCGTGATCATGGCCGGGGCGGCCGTCATCGGCTACCTGGCGTCCCTGCTCGTACACCGGATCCTGCGGCGGATCGGCCGGCACTCACGGATCGTCGAGGATCTCGCCGAACGGGGGCGACGGCCCGCCCGGCTGACACTCGTCGTTCTGGGCCTGCTCATCTCGGCGAACGCGACGGTGGAGCAGTCGTGGACGCCGGCCGCCATCCGCGTGCTGGGCCTCGCGCTGATCGCCGCGCTCGCGTGGGTGGTGGGCGTGCTGGCCTTCGTCGTGGAGGACCTGGCGCTGTCGCGCTACCGGATGGACATCGCCGACAACCGGCACGCGCGGCGGATCCGCACCCAGGTGACCCTGCTGCGCCGGATCACCGTCGTCGTGATCACCGTGATCGCGGTCGCCTCGATGTTGATGACCTTCCCGAGCGTGCGGGTCGCCGGCGCGAGCATCGTGGCGTCGGCCGGCGTGGTCGGCATCATCGCCGGGCTCGCCGCGCAGACGTCGCTGGCGAACGTCTTCGCCGGGCTGCAACTCGCGTTCACCGACGCCATCCGGGTCGACGACGTGGTGGTCGTCGAGGACGAGTGGGGCCGGATCGAGGAGATCACCCTCACCTACGTGGTCGTGCACATCTGGGACGACCGGCGGCTGATCCTGCCGTCGACCTATTTCACCACCAACCCGTTCCAGAACTGGACCCGCCGGGAGTCCGCCGTGCTCGGCGCGGTGGAGTTCGACCTGGACTGGTCGGTGCCCGTCGCCGACATGCGCGCGGAGATGCACCGGATCGTCGAGAACACCGACCTCTGGGACGGGCGGGTCAGCGTCCTGCAGGTCACCGATGCCGTCGGGGACCACGTGCGGATCCGGGTGCTGGTGAGCGGGAACGACGGGCCGACGGTCTTCGACCTGCGCTGCCACGTCCGGGAGGCGCTGGTCGACTGGCTGCGGCGCAACCACGCGGCGGCGCTGCCGCGCACCCGGATCGAGATCGACGACGCGATGGTCGGCGCCCGCGCCGAAGTACACAGCGGCGCGCGTTCCAACGGGCACCGCGTCGAGCTCGGCAAGGCCGGGCTGAACAAGGACAGGCCGAGCGATGACGGACGGGGCGGTGACGGGCCGAGCCGGAACGGGCTGGGCCGGGCCAGGGCCGTCGAGGTCGGGCCGAACAAGGCCGAGCCGGGCGGGACGGCCGCCCACACGGAGGATCTCTCCGATGCCCGGCTCTTCGCCGGCAGTGCCGATGCGGAGGAGCGGTCCCGGGCGTTCAGCGAGACGGCCGAGCATTCCCCGGTCGAAGCCACCGCTCCGACCACTCCGGACCCAATGCCGTGAAGCTTAAGTCGATCTTGAATAGTTGATGTTCGCTGTTCGTGGCTGGCGGGTGGTACGGCGTGGCGGCGTGGCATCGGTGCCGCTGGGTGGTTTGGTCACGGTTCGTGGCTTCGATGGTGACTCCGGACCAGGTGTCGGTGGGTGTGCTGGTGACGGCGGTGCCGCGGGACGCGGTGGACGAGGCGGTGGCGGCCTGCGGCGTCGGTGAGCGGCGCAGGGGCGGGAAACTCCCACCCCATGTGACGGCCTATCTGACGTTGGCGATGTGTCTGTTCTCAGACG
>NZ_KB891180.1 GCF_000373365.1 Parafrankia discariae | reverse complement strand
TCTTCGAAGGCGGCCAGCTCGTCGAACGCCCCACCACCACACCCATCACCCAAGCCGCCTAACGATCACCATCCACAAGTCTTGACTATTTCTCGTCGCGCAGGAGGCCGCGGGTGAAGCGGTGAAGTTCGGACAGGTCGTCGGCGTCGACGGCGGCGATCCAGCTGTTGAGCCGGTCGCCGTGACGGTCGGTGAGCATCTGCGCGAACGCGGTGACATGGCCGGCGGTCTTCCGGAGGTCCGGGCAGCGGGTGAGGACCTGCTGTAACGCGAGGGTGTCCTGGTCATCCAGGTGCTCGGGGTGCGTGAGGAGCCAGCGGGTGACGGTGCGGACCTTCGGTGCCGTCCGTGCCGGGGGCGCGGCTGTGCTTCCGCCGGCGCGTAGGGGGCGCAGGTAGGCCAGGACCACTGCCTTGCTCCCGGTGTAGCCCTGGTCGCGGATCTCCCCGAACAGCTGGCTGCCGTTGATGATCCCAGCGTTGACCCGCTCGGTGAGGTAGGGCTCCCACGGCCGCAGGATCGAACCGCGCCCGTCGCGGGCCTTGGCCAGGACGTCGTCGACGCTGGTGGCACGGTAGTACTTGCGGACCGTTCCTCGAGCCAGACCGAGCCGGGCAGCGATCGGTTTGATACCCACGCCCGCGGCCTTGAGCTCCTGGACGGCGGCGTACCGCTCGCGGGCATGCCGCACGAACGTCCGCTGCCCGAACTGCGCGTCCCGCGCTGCGGCCACCGCGCCATCGAGGTCCGCCCGCGGCTCGTCCGCAGCCTGCTCGGTGGCCGGTGGTTGCGCCAGGCAGGAACGGTGCCGGGCAACCGTCGACTCGACATACCCGGCGAGATTGCTCCACAGATGGAAGCGATCCGCCACCTGCACCGCGTCCGGGGCGCCGGTGCGGGCGCCGTCGGCATAGGCACCGGCACGGTCCCGGCAGATCACCTGCGTGCCGGGATGCTCGGCCAGCCAGCCGGAGAACGTCGCCGCGTCCCGGTCGGGCAGCAGGTCCACCGGCCGGTGGCTGTCGAGATCGATCAGGACCGTTCCGTAGACCCGACCCCGGCGCAGCGCGAAGTCATCCACCCCGAGGACTGTCACCACCCCGATCTGCGGGTCGGATAGGCCCCGGACTCGGCGTAGCAGCGTGTTCCGACCCGCGGGAAGCCCCATCCGGCCCGCGAGGCGTGCTCCGGCTCGGCCCGCCAACGCCAACCCGATCGCTTCGATCATCCGACTGGCGAGCGGGGTGAACCGGGCATGCGGACTCGTCAGACCCACGACCTGCTCCGCGAACGTCACCCGCGGACAGTTTGCTGTCAGGCAGCGGAACCGCCGAACCAGCAGATCGATCTCCACCTGAGCACCCGCGATCGCCGCATCGACCAACCGCCGGCGATACCGCCCGTGGACCCGCTCCGAGACCACCCCGCACCCGGGGCACCCACCAGCAGCTCCTCTAACACGGGCCCGCAACCGCAGCCGATCACCAGACCGGTCCACCCGATCGACAACGAGACCCGCCAGATGCGGAAGGAGAACCCCAAGGTCAGAGAGGCACCCGACACATGATCACAGAAGGTCGATCATGGTCAGCGCGCCGCCCGGGGTCAGCCTGATCACAAGATCAGGGACAGATCCCACATTCAGCCGTCGTTGGCAAGGGGCTGTGCGGGCGGATCGGGGGCCGGTTCGGTCGGGCGGAGCCGCAGCGGTGGGTGGGCGAGTGAGCTTTTGCCAACCTGGCTGATCGCGGGTGGGGCAGGCATGGAGGCCGGGTCCGGGAAGAGGTGAAGCTCCTGGTAGACGGGTTGTCGACCAAGACCACCCTGTCCGCCCGGAGCTTCGCATGCTTGTCTACCCAACCGGTGTCGATCTGTCCACCCGCACCCTGCGTTTCCTCACCGACCGGCTGAACGCCCACCGCCGTGAACGCGGGACCCGCTGGCGGCGACTGCCCGCGGACCGCCAAGCCCTGCTCGTGCTGGCGCACCTGCGCCGCGGACACACCTACACCCAGCTCGCCGCCGGCTTCGGGATCGGGGTTAGTACTGCAACGGCACTTGTGGGTGTCCTCGCCGTCGGTAGTGGCAGCGTCTGGCCTGGTGTTGACGGCGTCTGCGCCAGGTCGACCAGGCCC
>NZ_KB891179.1 GCF_000373365.1 Parafrankia discariae | reverse complement strand
CACCGCCGCCGCGCCCGCTGCGAGGACCGCATCCGCGGCGCGAAGGACACCGGCCTGACGAACCTGCCGCTGCACGACTTCGCCCAGAACCAGATCTGGTGCGCCCTCGTCGCGCTCGCCCTCGACCTGATCGCCTGGACCCAGCTGCTCGCCCTGCCGGACCAGCCCGCCCGACGCTGGGAACCGAAACGGCTGCGCCACCGGCTGTTCTGGCTGGCAGGACGGCTCGCCCGACACGCCCGCCAGACCGTGCTGCACCTGGCCGCCCACCACCCCTGGACACCACTCGCCGCCGACGCGATCACCACCCTGCGCGCCCTGCCCGCCCCGGGATAACCCGGCCACAGCCCTCCCACCCCGCCAAGCAGAAAGAACACCACCCCGGACGTGGACCGGGCGCCCACCCCGCGCGACAGCCGGGGCACCCGCCGCGACACGAGTCCGGCCAAGCGACATAACTCAACATCAACAAGGGTGGCAGGACAGTTCGTGATCACACCTGGCCGAGGCACGAAAGATCTGGGTTAGAGGTGCTCGACTGTCAGGGCTGACCGGAGAGGGCGGCGCCCGGACGGCCGCCCGGTGGCCTGTTCGGGCCTGGGCTGTCCACCGGGTGGAAAACGGAAAGAAGTTCCAGCGCGACAGGCACCCGAGCCGACAGGATGGAACCCATGCACACGCGCGGCAAGTCCCTGCTGTCGATCGGCTCCGAGGACTCCGTCCTCTGCCTGTGGTCGAAGGGCTCCGTCCTGTCGATCGGCTCGGTCGGCTCGGCGTTGTCCATCGGTTCGATCGGGTCGACCGCGTCGATCTTCAGTGTCGCCTCCTTCGCCAGCATCGGTTCGATCATGAGCGGCGCCTCCCGCTGGTCGCTGATGTCCTGGCGAACCCGGTGGGCGACGATGTCCGGCTCCTCCGCCCACTGACAGCGCAGCGGGTCCGACGGAACCGGTCGATGGAACGGGTCGGCGCGACGGTGTCCGTTCGGGGGCGACGGGCGGCCCGGGTGTTTGACTGGTGGATGTGCCGAACCGACCAGCCGAGGACAGGCCCGAAGACAGGCCGGAGGCGGGCGCCGGCCTGAGATCGGCGTCACCGGGGCCACCGGGCGGCTGGGTGGCCGGGTCGCGCGCCGGCTCGCCGCGGGTGGTGTCGCGCAGCGCCTGGTGGTCCGCGACCCGGATCGCGCGCCGAGCCTGCCGGGCGCCGCGGCCGTCCGCGCCTCGTTCGGCGCGCCGGTGGACGCCCGCGCGGCGCTGGCGGGCGTCACGACGCTGCTGATGGTGTCCGCCGCGGAGAGCGCGGACCGGGTCGACCAGCATCGGGCCTTCATCGACGCGGCGACCGCCGCCGGGGTCACCCATCTTGTCTACGTGTCGTTCTACGGCGCGTCACCGACCTGCACCTTCACGCTCGGGCGCGACCACGCGGCCACCGAGCGGCACATCCGCGACGTGCACGCGGCCACGGGCCTGCGGTTCACCTTTCTGCGCGACAACCTCTACGCCGACTTCCTGCCCGCGCTGGTCGGCTTGGATGACGTCATCCGGGGTCCCGCCGGCGACGGGCGGGTCGCCGCCGTCGCGCAGGACGACATCGCCGACGCCGCCACCGCCGTGCTGCTCGCCCCGTCCCCGCACGCGGGCCGGACCTACTCCCTGACCGGACCGCGGGCGCTGACCCTCGATCAGGTGGCGGCCGCTCTCACCGAGGCCACGGGCCGGCGGATCGCCTACCGGCCGGAGACACCGGACGAGGCGTACGCGTCCCGCGCCGGGTTCGGGGCTCCGGCCTGGCAGGTCGACGCCTGGGTCTCGACGTACACGGCCATCGCCGCGGGCGAGCTCGCCACCGTCACCACCGACATCCCGGAGCTGACCGGGCACCCGGCGACCTCGCTCGCCGACCTGCTGCGCCGCGACGCCTCCGCCCGCGCCGGCGGGGCCTGAGCCTTTTCGGCGTCCGCCGGTGGTCTCCGGTCTGGAGGCTGGAGCCCGAGGGCAGGGGCGAACCGCCCCTCCGTCAAACTCCGGGTTCGGTCGTCGGACGCTGCTCGTCGCCCGGCTCGGGCCGGTGCGGCGCCTGCCGGGGCGGTGTGTACGTCCCTGCCCAGGCCAGCAGTTCGCGCACCGGGCCGGTGAGGGGGG
>NZ_KB891178.1 GCF_000373365.1 Parafrankia discariae | reverse complement strand
CATGGTCAACGTCACTGGTCTTGAAGATCCCGTCTCGCCCTGCGCTACAGAGGTCTCAAAGATCCATCTGTCTCACGGGAGTCTGACAGACAGGGTCATCTCCGTCTGTCCCTGTTTTGGATCGGTTGGCCGTGGCCGCCACGCCAGTCCGCCACGGTCAGCGTCGCCGGCAGGTTTGCTGGTGGTGTTCGCCCAGGTCACCGACCCGCGGAAACGCCGCGGGCGCCGGCACCGGCTACCGGTCCTGCTCACGCTGGCGACCTGCGCGGGGCTGGCGGGTGCCCGGTCGTTTACCGCGATCGCCGAGTGGGCCGCGGACGCCGGCGAAACCGTCTGGTCGGCGTTGGGGATCGTGCGAGTCCCGGACGCCTCGACGTTCCGCCGGGTCTTCACGCTGCTCGACGCCGACGCGTTGGACACCGCCCTCGGAGCCTGGGTCGCCGCCGCAACCAGCCCGGGAACGAGAACGCGGCGGCGGGTCGCGGTCGACGGTAAGACCCTGCGTGGCTCCCGAACCGGCGAGGTCACCGGTCGGCATCTGCTCGCAGCCCTCGACCATGACACCGGTGTCGTGCTCGGCCAGGTCGCGGTGGACGCGAAGACGAACGAGATCCCCGCGCTGCCCGTCCTGCTCGCCGGCCTCGACCTGACCGGCGTGATCGTCACCGCGGACGCGTTGCATACCCAGACCGAAACCGCGCGCTGGCTGATCAGCCGCGGGGCGCACTACGTCCTGACGGTGAAGGCGAACCAGCCCAGCCTGTATGCCCAGCTCGCAGCCCTGCCCTGGGGCCAGGTCAGGACCACCGCGCGGACCGTCGAGCGTGGCCACGGCCGCCGCGAGCGGCGCACCGCGAAAGCCACCGAGGTCCGCGCCGGACTGCTCTTCCCCCACGCCGTGCAAGCAGTACAGATCACCCGCCGACGCCAGCCATTCACCGACGGACCCACCGAGACCGAGGTCGCCTACCTCGTCACCAGCGTGGCGACCCATCAGGCCAGCCCAACCCAGCTCGCCGCGATCATCCGGGAGCACTGGCACGTGGAGAACCGGCTGCACTGGGTCCGTGACGTCACCTTCGGTGAGGACCTCAGCCAGGTACGAACCGGCAACGCTCCCCAGGTCATGGCCAGCCTGCGCAACCTCGCGATCGCAGTCCTACGCCTGACCGGCGTCACGAACATCGCCGCAGGAATCCGTCACCACGCCCGCCGCCCCGAACGCCCACTAGAGACGATCATGAAGTTTGTTTGCTAACCGACAACTATGCCGGGGCCCTGGTGGCGGAACCGTTCTGGTGGCGGAACCGTTGGCGGGACTTCGACGCCAGGTCAGGCGGTGGCGGCGCGCTTTGAACGGCGGGTTCGGGTGCCGACATCAACGGCGCGGTGCGGGGTGGCGCCGTCGGCGACCGCGTCGAGCTCGGTGGCGATGTTACGGCGGATGACGGTGAGGAGGTGGTCTCGTTCGTTGTCGTCGAGATCGTGCAGCAGGCTGGTCAGCAGGCTCACCGGGTTGCTCCTCGTCGCTTTGGCCCGTGCCGGCGCATCATGCTCGCGGCTTGCCAGCGTGTACCCGCACCTTCCCTCACCCACACCATGCCGACTCGCACCGAATCGGTCGACGCATGGTCTCGCCGCACAGGCCGTCGCCCGTCGACGGATCATGGCCCGAGGATGGGGACCCGGTACCTGCCCACAGGTGACCGGGTCGGCGTCGCCGGTTCGAAGGGACGACGGCCGCGAGGCTACCTGCCAGGCGCTTCCGCCCCCCAGCTCCCATCGGTGACAAACCGTAATCATGGTCGGGTGGATGGATGGAGGTATCGGACGGTCCTCTTCGGAGGAACTGGGGTGCGTCGAACTCAGGCGGCCCGGACCCAGCCCATCGCATAGCGGAATCGATGATTCAACCTAATCGGATCTTTGATATTTAGACCCGAAGGCGGTTCACCTTGCCTCGACTGGGGCAGGCATGGAGGGCTCCCGCCCTGACACTCCATCCCACCATGAATGGCAAGGATGGAGATATCAGCTCCCTTCGCGACATGGGGTGTCCGCGCCAGTAGTTGCATTCAAACGCAATACGCCATCTCTATGCATGAACGGGGGCGGCTCCTTTTTCCGGGTTGCCTTGCCCTAGGATCGGCAGCCATGCTCCCTTTAATTCTTCGGGT
>NZ_KB891177.1 GCF_000373365.1 Parafrankia discariae | reverse complement strand
CCACAGATCGTCGGGGACCAGCCGCACCGCCAGGCTGTTCTCCATCACATCCATGATCAGATATGTACCCAGCGCCCCCACACGAGACACGCACTACAGCGGCGAGTTCGTCTTCGGTCTCGGTACCGAGAACATCCTGGCCGCCCTCGCCGAGGTTCCGCCCGCCGGAACCTGGATCGATCTCGGGGCCGGCTCGGAGTCGCTGCTGTGGTCGACCGCCCTGCAGACCCGCCGCCTCGTCGCCGTCGACCTCGACCCGCATCGGCTCACCCTCCTGCGCGCCTACGCGGCCACCCGCCGGCCCCGCCCCGCTTACCAGACCGCGCTCGCCCTACGCGCCCGGACCACGGCCGAGTTCGCCGAACGCTGCGACCGGCTGGCCGGCACCGTCGTCGCGGACTGCCTCGCCGACCGGCCGCTGCCGCTGCGACCCGGCGGCGCCGACTTGGTCACCCAGTTCGGGCTGCTCGGCCTCACCACCAGCCCCGAACAGTTCCTGTCCAGCTGGCACCGCGCCCACCAGCCGCTGACCGCCGGCGGCTGGGCGGCCGGGGCGAACTGGACCGCCACGAGCCCCGACGCCGGCCGGGTCCGCCTGTCCCGCCAGCTCTACACCGCCGCGTTCGTCCACAGCGGCATGACCGTGCTTCACCTCGAACGGATCCCCATCACCGGCGACCCCGATTTCGACGCCGTCTGGATCTACCTCGGGAGGAAACCATGACCCCCACCGCTACCAGTCCCAGCGACCGGCTGATCTTCGCCCCCGTCGGGATCGCCCACCTCACCGCCGACAACGCCGACCTCCTGCGCGCCGCCGCGGCCGGTCGCTCCCGGCTGCGCCTCACCACCGCCGCCCAGCTCAACGGCGTCCCCCACTTCGGCACCGTCGTCACCCTGCTCACCGTGTTCGCCGTCGCCCAGCACACCAGCGATGTCCTCGGCCTGCCCGCGAGCATCGTCTTCGACGCCCTCGACAACGCCCCCGCCGAACAGCTGACCATCGACGGCGAGATCTACACCCGCACCGTCGGTGACCTCATCGACTCCGGCCACCTCGACCGCACCGACCGCGTCGCCGGCTTCGAACGCCTCCTCGACTGGGCGCACCGCCGCTGCGGCGTCCCGTATGAGTTCCGGCCCTACGACGCCTACCAGGGCCTACGGCCGGTCCGCGCCTGCCTGCACACCCTCGCCTCCCGCCAAGGCGACTTCGCGTCCCTCGTCGCGCCCCGCGACGGCGTCATCCGCATCCGCCCCCGCTGCCCCGCCTGCCGGCTCATGCAGAAATCCGCCCGAGACCTGCGCATCACCGCGCTGCCCGGCGCGATCCGCCTCGACAGCCGCTGCCCCCACCACGGCCCCTACAGCGAGATCATCCCCGTGGACGGTGGCGGCTGGTACGACGCCAACACCCCGGTACGTTCCATCCAGATGGGCTACCTGCTCGCCGCCGAACGTGACCTGTACGACGCTTGCTCCGTCTCCGTCGACGGCGCCGACTGGGGCGGGGCCTGGCACGCCCACGTCCTTGCCCCCGCCCTCGCCACCCTCGGCATCCCCCCGGCCGACTGGCCGATCTCCCTGTTCACCCCACTCATCACTGACCGCACCGGCGGCAAGCTCTCCAAAACCCTCTACGTCACCCACGGCGCCTACGCCGACCTGCCCGAGCTCTTCCTCAACCTCGACATCCTGCTCGCCCAGCACGGCGACGACATCCTCGAACTCCTCTGGACCGAAGTCACCCGCTGGGCCGCCGAACCCCGCCGCCTGCACCGCACCTACACCGTGGACTACATCACCGCCCTACTCGACGCCGGCCTGCCCGCCGCCCGACTCCGCACCGCCTGAACACCCGGCCCGCACGATGATTCACGCCGTCTTCGACGTCACTCACTGCCACCCCGGCAACATTCCCGCCGACCACATCATGGGCGCGATGCGGGAAACCGCCCACCAGCTCGGCTGTACGATCCGATCCCACCTCGTCGAACCGTTCCAACCCCACGGCGTCACCTGCGTTCTCATTCTCGCCGAATCACATATCACCGTCTCCACCTGGCCTGAGCACCGACTTACCCACATCGATATCTTCACCTGCCGCGCCGATCTCGACCCTGGCCGCGCCATCGAACCCATCCTCGGCATCATTGAGCCTTTTCAGAGTTGCTTTGCCTGAATCGTGGGAACGTTCCATCTCGCGCGCATGAAGGAGCCGCCGACGGGCGACCCGGAGGCCGGAA
>NZ_KB891176.1 GCF_000373365.1 Parafrankia discariae | reverse complement strand
GCGGCATTGCCTCATAGGGATCACTGTCCGAAGAATGGGGCCCACCTCAGCCCGCTGTCCGGGTCGACGCGGCGGTCGTTGACCCGCGGTGCCTGAACGCCGACCGCGCCGGCGGCGGTCATCACCTGCCGCGCCTCGGCGTGGCCGTTGCGCACGACCAGCCGGCGGCCACGGTCGTCACGCTGGTCAGCGAGCTCGGCGATGTAGGCGTCGACCTCGGCCTCCAACGCGGCCGCGAGCATCCGCCGGGCGCACTCCCGGACGATCTCATCGATCAGCGACGGGCTACCCGCCGAACCATCAGCGGGCGTGTTCTCCTCGGGGACTACCGTGAGCACGGGCGTGCCTTCCCGACCGACGCGTCAACGCCGGCCTGACTGAGACCTCAACCTCGATCACCGGGAAGGTACGCCCTCCCCAGCCGATCCACAGGTCTCAACCATTGCTCGGTAGTCCGCCCAACTGCACAAATGACGTTCACCTTATTTCTGTGTGCCATAGGTCCCCGCCGGCCTCTGTTTGTTGCGTCGGCATATCGTAAAGTCAGTAGAACAACTGCGTGGCTTTTGATCCAGATATCGCACCGCCGATACGGGGACGGCGGCCTTCGTATAACGATGGACGAGGCGGAGATGTCATGTTTGACAACGCTTCCACACCTGCCGTGGGCTCTGGTCCGGGCCTGACCCGCTGGAGGATTCTTGGCACGGCGGCACTCAGCGCGGCCAGTGGGCTGGTAGGCGGTCCCGGCGGCGGACGGGCACGGGCAGCCACGACCGCGGCGGATGTTGCAGTCGCCGAACAGCGGGAGAGGGCCGTCGTCATCGGCGGCAGGTTCGGTGGGGGTGTGACCGCGCCGCGGCTGGCCCAGCCCGTTCTTGTCCAGGAGCGTGGCCGGTGGTGGCCTACTGGGCCGACCTGCAGTGGCGACGCCGTGCTCCGTGCACAGCTTGTCGCGCGGATGCGGCAGATCGCCGCCGGCGGCGATCTGATGATCGGCGCGAACGCCGCGGCTCCCTCGACGTGGCACGCCCTGGGTGGAGTGCGGGAAGGATCCTCGGTCGGTCTCCACGGCCGGATCATCGGCCACCGCGGCCGCTGCGTACTCCGTGTCTTCTGACGGCACCGCCGCTCGCCGAACTCTGCCGGCACACCGGCGCTCGCGTCGTCTGCCGCGCATCGATGGGCGGCGCCGGGACCGACAACCACCGTACGCACGGCGCGGCTGCCCACGCGTCGATACCCGACGTCCGCATCTGGAGTGTGAGTGCATGCCCGACGGCCGGATCCACACGTTGATCGTCGAAGCCGACCCGATGACCGCCGACGCGCACAGCATCTACGTCGAGAAGCTCGCCGGTTTCACCGTCAGCGGGGTGGTGAACACCGGCGCCCAATGCCTGCGAGAGCTCGCCCGTGACAGCCACGATCTCATCCTGCTTGATCTTCACCTGCCCGACATGACGGGTTTCGACGTGTGCCGCACGCTGCGGTGCCGTGGCGCCGGGCCGGACATCATCGCCGTCACCGCGGCCCGGGATCTCGCGACGGTACGAACGGCGGTGGCCTACGGTGCTGTTCAGTATCTGGTGAAGCCGTTCGGCTTCGCCGCGTTCCGCAGCAGGCTCGAGTCCTACGCGTCGTTCCGTAACCAGCTCACGCTGGAACACACCGGCCCGATCGGTCAGCGCGAAGTGGACGCCGCCCTGGCCGCGCTGCGGCCCGACACCGCCCTGTGGCCCGAGCAGCCCAAGGGCATGTCGGCCTCCACCCTCGACGCCGTCGTCGCGTACCTGCGGGCGGCGTCCGCGCCGATGTCGGCCGATGAGGTCGCCGGTGCTGTGGGGCTGTCCAGGGTGACGGCGCGCCGCTACCTGGAACGACTGACCAACCAACGGCTGGTGAGTCGGACACAGCGCGAGCGGCACGGACGACCTGGTCGACCGGAGCACCTGTACCGCTGGCGGGTGTCGGCGGACGCGGCCCCGACATCCGACCGAACACTATGAACAGGTCTGTTGCATTGGGGGATGACAGGGCATGGTTGGCCCTGTCGAGCGGGTGATCAGATCGCGAGGGTGAGCTCGGTGAACGCGGCTGTCAATCGTGTGTGCGGGTCGGTGTCGATCCCGAGTTCGTAGTAGCCGCGGCGGATGTTCTGGACGGCGCTGTTGCGTTTCGGGGAGGCGGGGCATGCCAGCGGCCTCGGTGATCGGTGGGGCACTGTTGCATCCGGAGACTCCAGCCGATCTTGACCGCGGATCTTTCCGTAGTTGAGCCTTCGTGGGGCTCGGTCGGCCGGTCGACGGTGCTCCAGCGACCGGATCCGGCG
>NZ_KB891175.1 GCF_000373365.1 Parafrankia discariae | reverse complement strand
CCGGGCACGGCCCCAGACCCGCCGCCCCGGGATCCACCTGCCCACCCGACAACACCACAGACCGTTTCAGACAGCACCGTCACCACACCCGAGAAAGGACGTCGATCAGACGAGGACGGAAACTTCTCCCCCAGCCGTCGGCGGAGCCGCCACGCCGATCTGTCGAGGCTTAGCGGCCGTAGGCGCGCAGGAAGACCCGCACGCCCCCGGCGACCAGCCGGTCGATCTCGGCGTCGTCCAAGGGCACGGCGCCGTACCAGGATCGGTTGTTGACGCGCCCGGTCACCAACAACCCGAGGAACTCGGCGGCTTCGAGCGGATCGGGGGCATCGAGCAGGCCTTGTTCGGCGAGTGCGGCGAGCCGGTCGGCCAGGGCGCGCTGGACCGGGCGGTCCTCAGGCGCAGTCTGGATCAGGGCCGGGAAGTGTGGAGCCTCGGCGATCATGAGGCGCATGACCGCGGCGCGTTCGGCTGAGCGGGCCACCTCGGTCGCGAACGCGCGGCCGAAGGCTGTCAGGGCGGCCTCCAGATCGGTGACGTCGCCGAGGGTACGGCCGAGCAGCTCGTCGAAGGCCGCCGCCTGCGCCGCCGTGGTCTCGTGCACCGCGGCCAGGAACAGCCGCTTCTTGTCGCCGTAGTAGTCGTAGATCGTGCGCTTGGAGATCCCCGACGCGGTGGCGATGGCGTCGACGCTCGCGCGCGCGTAACCGTCACGGACGAACACGTCCAGCGCGGCTCGGGTGATCGCGGCGCGCTTGGCGGGCGAGCCCTGGCGGAGGGTGTCGGCCACCACGCGCTCCTTTCGACGAAGTCCCCACACCGTTCCCTACACCGTGCAGTGTAGGTTCTCATGACTACACTGCACGGTGTAGTGTTGTTCTCCATGGCAGACACGACGACCGGCACGTCGGCCACCGCCCGCCTGGATCCCGACGTGCGGAAACTCGGCATCGTCATCGTGGTCGGCGCCGTCACCGCGACGCTGGACATGACGATGGTCGCGGTCGTGCTGGCCGATCTCACCCGCGCCTTCCGCGCGCCCGTGACGACGGTGCAGTGGGTCAGCACCGCCTACCTGCTGGCGATCGCGACAGTCATCCCGGCCACCGGCCGCCTCGTCGAGCGCTTCGGCACCCGCGCCATGTGGCTGTTCGCGCTGTCGGCGTTCCTGGTCGGCTCGGCGCTGTGCGGGCTGGCGTGGTCGGTGGGCAGCCTGATCGCCTTCCGCGCCCTGCAGGGCGTCGGCGGCGGGATGATCGTGCCACTGAGCATTATGATCATGATTCGGGCAGTCGAACCCGGCCAGCGAGGCCGCGTCATGGCTCTGGTCGCCATGCCCGCGCAGGTGGCGCCCATCATGGGGCCGCTGATCGGCGGTATGATCGTGGACAGCGGCAGCTGGCGTTGGATCTTCTATGTCAACGTCCCGATCTGCCTGTTCGCCCTCGTCCTGGCCTGGCGTCGCATCCCCGGCGACGCCCCGAGCGCAGCCGGCGGGCGATGGCTGGATGTGACCGGCCTGGCTCTGCTGGCCCCCGCCCTCGCCCTGACCGACTACGGTCTGTCCGCCGGTGCGCGCCGGCTGCCCCTGCTGGCCGGCGGGATCGTCCTGCTCGCCGTCTTCACCGCCCGCTCGCTGCGCTCCCGCGACGTCGCGCCGCTGCTCAACCTGCGGTTGTTCACCCACCGGCCGTTCAGCGCCGCGTCGATGCTGAACTTCCTGTCCCGACTCTCGATCTTCGGCGTGGTGATCCTCGTACCGCTGTATTTCCAGGAGGTGCGCGGCTACAGCGCGCTGAGGGCTGGCCTCCTGCTGGCACCGCAGAGCCTCGGCACGGCGCTTGCTCTGCCTTACGTCGGCAGGCTCACCGACCGCATCGGGGCCCGTCCCGTCGTTCTCGCCGGCATCGCCCTCAGCATGCTGAGCGCGCTCACCTTCACCCAGGTCAACGCCCACACCAACGAGGTGGTCATCGGTGTGGCACTGCTGGTCTGGGGCACGGGGGTGGCGGCCGTGGCTGTCCCGGTGTCGGCCGCGGCCTACGAGGAACTGGCGCCGACCGACATCCCCGGCGCGACCAGCGCCATCATGACCGTGCAGACAGTCGGCGCGTCGGTAGGCGCCGCCACGCTCGCCGCGATCCTGCAGAGCCGGTTGGCCCACCACCGCGACGCACCGGCCACCGCTTTCGCGGACACCTTCTGGTGGGTGCTGGGCTTCACCGCGCTGACCCTCATCCCCGCCCTGCTCCTGCCCCTGCGCCGGGCCGCCGCGGTCCAGGCTCGACCCTGACGGGTCGCTGTTCTCGGGTGTGGTGACGGTGCTGTCTGAAACGGTCTGTGGTGTTGTCGGGTGGGCAGGTGGATCCCGGGGCGGCGGGTCTGGGGCCGTGCCCGG
>NZ_KB891174.1 GCF_000373365.1 Parafrankia discariae | reverse complement strand
AGTGCGCCATGAGGCGCCTGGTTGTATCCCCGGCTCAGCCGGGAGGAACTCGGAGGGAGGTTCCTGGGTTCGATGGCTTACCTGGATCCGAAAGGTGAAGGGGACAGCAGCATGCCATTGAAGCGGTGGCCGTGCTCAGGCGTTGGAGGCGGCGCACCGCGGAACCCGCGTGATATGGCGAAGGCTGGATTGCTTGAATCCTAATTCCCAGAAGATGGAAGGTCGCATCCGTCGGAAATTGACGTCCGAAGCCGACGCCGCGCTCTGCCCTGGTTTGATGCCATGGCCGGGGTAACCTCCGGGGTGCGGAGCGATGCCCAGTGAGGGCATTCAAGGGAATGAGTGGGACGCCTACGTCACGCTGTCACGTACAACCAGGACGAACATGGGATCGCCTACGGGACGCGAGTCCTACGGCGACGGAGGTCCCGTAGTAGTCGCCGGAGTCACGCCCGGCCAAGGAGTCCGGGAGAGCCGGAATCAGGGCGAAGGGGACCAGGTGATCGGACACATCGGAACCGGGAGGTTTGCGTAATGCAAAGCGCCGAAACGGTGCTGGGTGTCCTGCGTGAGCGCGGCAGGCGCGGTCTGCCGTTGGAAAGACTGTATCGACAGTTGTTCAACCCGCAGTTGTATCTGCTGGCCTACGGGCGCCTCTACTCCAACAAGGGGTCGATGACGCCTGGGGTCACCGGGGAGACCGTGGACGGGATGTCGCTGCGTAAGATCGACACTATTATCGAGGCGCTGCGTCATGAGCGCTATCGGTGGAGCCCGGTCAAGCGGATCCACATCCCGAAGAAGAACGGCAGGACCAGGCCGTTGGGTCTGCCGCCGTGGTCGGACAAGCTGGTCGGTGAGGTGGTCCGCCTGCTCCTGGACGCCTTCTACGAGCCGACCTTCTCCGACCTGTCCCACGGTTTCCGCCCCGGCCGGGGGTGCCACACCGCTCTACGGGACGTGGCCGACACCTGGACCGGGACGACCTGGTTCATCGAGGGAGACGTCGCCGACTGCTTCGGGAGCTTCGATCACCAGATCATGCTGTCGACGCTGAGCGAGAAGATCCACGATGGACGGTTCCTGAGGCTGGTGCGTAACATGCTCGAAGCCGGATACCTGGAGGACTGGGTCTGGAACGCGACGCTGAGCGGGGTTCCGCAAGGTGGTGTCGTCTCACCCGTCCTCTCGAATATTTACCTGCACCGGTTGGACGCTTTTGTCGAAAAAGTCCTGATCCCGGAATACACCCGAGGGCGGATCCGCAAGCAGGACACCGCCTATGCCAGGGTGCGCGCCGCCAGGGACCGAGCATACCGGCGGGGCTACCACGCGCAAGCGCGGGAGCTGCGCCGACAGCTGCGGACCATGCCCAGCGGGGATCCCCGCGATCCCGGCTACCGGCGGTTGCGCTATGTCCGGTACTGCGACGACACCCTGCTCGGGTTCGTCGGACCGAAGGCCGAAGCCGAAGAGATCAAAGAGCGTCTGACGGCGTTCCTGCGCGACGATCTCGCTCTGGAGCTGTCACACGACAAGACACTGATCACGCACGCCCGCACCCAGGCCGCGCGTTTCCTCGGCTACGAGATCACCGTGCTCCACAACGACCGCAAGGTCACCGGTGGCAGACGCAGTGCCAACGGCGTTGTCAGCCTCCGGGTCCCCGAATCGGTGGTCAAGGCCAAGAAAGCCCCCTACGTCTTGCGCGGAAAACCCGAGCGCAGGTCCCATTTGATCAACGAGGACGACCACACCATCGTCAACACCTATGGGGCCGAGTGGCGGGGCATCGTCCAGTACTACCTGCCAGCCGGGAACGTTCACCGTCTCTACCGGCTGCTGTGGGTCATGGAGACCTCGCTGCTCAAGACCCTGGCGAACAAGCACCGCTCGTCGGTGTCGAAAATGGCCCGCAGATACGCGGCCACGATCGACACTCCGCACGGGCGACGCAAGTGCTTCGAAGCCAGGGTTGAACGCAGCGGCAGGAAGCCACTGGTCGCACGGTTCGGCGGCATTCCACTCCGACGGCGCCGCGACGCGGTCATCTCCGACCGCGTCCTGGTCCCGGGCATCGTTCGCCACACGGAGCTGGTCACCCGGCTCCTGGCGAACCGTTGCGAGCTCTGCACAAGTACGGACGGCATCACCGTGCACCACGTCCGGCGGCTGTCAGAACTCGCATATCCGGGACAACCACAGCCGGCATGGGCGGCCGACATGGCACGACGGCGACGCAAGACCCTCGTGGTCTGCCGTTCCTGCCACGACACCATCCACACCGGAAAGCCGATCCCGCAGCTCACGTCATAGTCACCGGAGAGCGACGTGCGGTGAAAGTCGCATGCGTCGTTCGGGCTGGGGGCCGTCGGAAAAGGACCCGCACCCGCGGGTACCTCGCCGGCGGCCCACCAGTGC